>NZ_JBEONP010000002.1:0-184427 GCF_040544435.1 Undibacterium sp. GrIS 1.2 | reverse complement strand
ACTTTCATCTTGCCAGAAATGGCCGCTCCTTTCTCATCTATTTTGCGCTTCTCGCAATAAAATTACTCTCCGGTGTTTCGTTTTGCAAGAACCTCTCTTGATTGATGACGGTGACTTCTTGTATTTTTTTCTCAAGATTTTGTTGCGTCAGGAGAAGCATCTCATTTGTTTCAGTTAATTTCTGGGTACGCGCGATGACTTGCGCATCCAGCTCTTTGTTGAGTTGAGTCAGATTTCTCTCGGCCAGACCTCTGCGAGCTACTTCTGACTCTAGCTTTTTAATCGTTTCGTTGAGTAAAGTAGTGCTAGGAATTTTGAGTGCGGTTGGCATTAAGCGCCATAGCATCACTGCAGTCACCACCGACAACACAGCGGTAAATCCTTTGACCGAGGCATCAAGCCAATAAGCCGGCTCCCATATCGTTAAAATGGAAATCAAATGAGTCGTTCCGCAGGCAAAGATAAATGCGGAAAACATAATGAAGATCCAGTTAAATTCCAGATCATGCCGTCTGCGAACAAAAAAGATCAGTGCAAGGGGGATGGAGTAGTAAGAAATCCCAGTCAGCGTATCGGACGCGACGTAGAGCCAAAGCAAGGATGGCGTCCATAAATAACAATGACCGTGCGGCATAAACTCGCTAGTGATAATCCAACTTAGTAGTGAATCCATATCGCACACCTTTCTTGGTGTATAGGACAAACACAAAGCTCAAATTAATACTGTCATGAGTATATTTAATTTGTCCATATAATCATTGGACATTAAGGCATATTTCAAAAAAATAAAGGGGGAGTATATTGAATCTTTATCAATAATCTCAAAATCACGAACACTGGCAAGCTTGCTTAGCTATCGAAAAGTACTGTTTTTTTTAAATAAAACAGATGCATTACCGATGGGAAAAATCTATGAATCCAATGTAGCGCAGTACCGCTATATTTGCAAATATGTCTATTATTTTTTATTATTACCAACACGACATCTGTGTCTGCGTTGATACAGTTAGCTTATGAATCTCAATCAAGAGGGATTAATGGGAATTAACGTGGCAATAACGACTCCCGCATCAAAGTACTATCAACTTCGGTTGCGCCATAACAGACTTCACGGGTCGGCCATACTACCCATCGATTAGGCGCACCGCATGTCACTTACAATTCTATAAAGTGATCACTATGTAGTGAAAATCTGGTTTTAATCCATTAAGAAAAAAGGGAGAGAAGGCAAAAGCCCTCCCTCCCTTGTATCACTTATCCTGAAGCAGGATAGTGATCAAATGACTTACAACTTAGAACGTATAAGCTGCGCCAATGTTGAATGCACGACCAATTGCGCCTGCTTGATGCAAGGTTGCATTGTAGCCGAGTACATTACCAGCGTTACCGTATGTTGATGCATCGATAGGTGGTTGACGATCAAACATGTTCAACACTGTACCGTGTACTGTCCAGTTCTTGGTCAACTTATAAGTTGCTGTCATGTTAGTAGACAAGAACGATGCAATCGTACAGAAGCTATCTGGCTGAGTTTTTCCGAAGAAATAGTTACGGCCACCGACATCACGTGCAGCAGTTGCACAGCTGTTGCCATCGACTGATGGGTCGAGTGCTGAGAAACTACCTACCCAGTTAAGAGCAGTCGTCACGTTCAAAGGACCCTTGTCGTAACTGACAGTCAACTGTGCGCGGTTTTTAGGATTACCAGTATTACCACTGACACCTGATGGACCATGAGTACCTGCAAGTTCATACGTCTTATCAAGGAATGTCAGTTGATAGCTGAACATATGGGAGAACTGCAAACCGACCTTTACATCACCGTACGAATCAAGTTTAAATTTATATGATGTATCCAGATCGATGCCAGTTGTCTTAGTGCTACCAACGTTAACATAACCAGATGTTGCATAAGCAATCTGACCGACAGGAGGTACTGCAAGAACAGTTCCGCCATTACCATCAGCAATCGCTGTTTCCAATGGTGTTGAGCGAACGAAATTAGGAACGAAACCTGGTAACAAGGACGCTGTGTTGACTTGGTTCTTAATTTCAACCTGGTAGTAATCGATCGTCGTTGCCCAGCCTTTAATTGGCTCGATAATCAGACCAAACGTTGCTGAAGTCGATTTCTCAGGTTGCAGATCTTTGGTCGTGGTTTGTACATAAGCGGGTTGTACGCCGCAAGCTGCAACAACGTTACCTTTAGTCTTTGGATTTCCATCAGCACACAAAATTGGGTCATTAACCGCACCGGATGAGAAGAATGCTCCAGCAGTACCATTCTCTGCCGCATTAGGAGCGCGGAATCCTTGCGAATATGTACCACGCACAGTGATCATTTGATGAGGCGTAAATTTGAAGCCCACTTTTGGCGTTGATGAATTACCGTAAGTATCAAAATGATCGAAACGACCTGATACATCTAGTTCCAGATTTTTCAGGACTGGCGCAACTAATTCGAAAAATGCGGCGGTGTTATTTTCTTTACCAAAAGAGTACGCTCCACCGTTACCAACAGTTCCGTTTTGCAACAGCAGCGCGGATGGTGAATCAATTTTCTTATGCACAAAACTCAGACCAGTAGACAATCCCAACGCTCCGCCTGGCAACGCCATCAATTCGCGACCAAAACGCAATTCAGCAAAGGCCAACTCGGAGGTAGCTTCTTTAGAAAAATGCGGTGAAATTGCAGCAATATCTTCGGCAGTGTTACCACCAGTAATCTTGAAAGGGTTAGTTGCACGTGTCAGCGCAGCATAAAGTGCTGCACGATTAATATAACCAGAGTAGTCAGTATCAGAAACTACTTTTGAGTAACCTAAAGACGCGTTAACATCCCATCCAGCGAGGGAACCAGACAAATCACTAGCCAGACGATACGATTTAGTTTTTGTATCTGCAGAGGCATTTGAATCAACGTCTGGGATATAACCATAAATTCGAACGGCTTTGCCATAAGGATTGCCAGGGTAGTTAGCAGGCACCAAGAAACTTGGGATTACGTTAACAATTTGCGGCGCCTGACCCGGTACCAGCGTTGTGCTACCAGCAAATGAACCCGCTGGAAAAGTAGCAGGTAAGCCGCGATTGTTTTTGTTTTCGCTGCTGAACATTGATGCTTTGAGTTTCAATTCCCAATCGCCAGCTAATTTTTTAGTGAAGCCAGCCAACAAATTGAGATTTTCAGTTTCACTTAAAATATTTGAGGACGTATTGCTTACAGCGCAAGCGCCTGCGCTGTATTTAGCAAAATCACAAGCGGGTGTCGCAAAGCTAAAATTAGCTGGGTTAGTTGCACCACCAGTACCGGTCTGGTTATAGAAATATGGTGTATTGGTTGCAGTACGGCCAGCATTGGCAGCATTAGGTACGCCTGGATTCTGATTGATACCGCCACGTGAGGTCCAGTCACCATTTGCCCACAAATTGTTTGAGCGCTGGGAAACCTTAATTGGATCAGATTTGCGATATTCAACGCTACCAAAAGCATTGTAGCCATCTGTGTCAAGATCACCGAAACCATGAGACAAAGTCAGGTGGGTATTTTGACCGCCGCCATGCTGTGTAGCACCGGCTTCAGCACTAACAGCAGTACCTTTGTAAGATTTTTTCAAAATAACGTTGACCACGCCTGCGATCGCGTCTGAACCGTACATGGAGGAAGCACCATCTTTAAGTACCTCAATACGATCAACCATATCAAACGGGATGCTTGAAATATCGACGAATTGACGCTGCGCATCGTCGCCAACTGGGAACGGCGCCATACGGTGACCATCGATCAAGACCAAGGTTGCACCTACAGACAAACCGCGCAATGCAATACCACTGGCGCCACCGGCAAATGCGCCTGCGAAGCCTTGTGACAATGCACCTGCGCCATTAGATGTAATGTTATTGAGTACTTCTTGAACTGTCGTAAAACCTGATTTCGCCAAATCGTCTGAACTCAAAACCTGCACAGGACTCGGTGTTTCTTTGTTCGCGCGGCTAATCGCGGAACCTGTAATCGTAATACGCTGTGGCGCATCTGCTGAGGCCGTTGTTTCTTGCGCCATCGCTACTGAAGCGGTCATAGCGGATAGTGCACCACTAGCGATCACATGGGCGATTACCATCGGCATTAATTTCAATTGAAACTTCATAGTCTTCCCTTTTACATTAGTTACATTTAAAAGTGCGTTACTGTGGCGCCGTATTAAATCTTGCGGCCAAAACGACACCGAACCTGATACAACTTGAAACATCTTGAAACAACATGAAATCAAATTCCAGTTCTCGATGAAAACATTTTTACATATTCCATGTCAACAAATCAGTATTAGAAAAACCTGAAAACAACAAAACAAAGCATTAGAGTATCGATTTAACTTGCAATTAAGCAATGTATCTATCACTCCATTTTCATTGCTGGTTTTACGAAAATTCACTTGGCCTAAACTAGAAATAAGATGCAATTTCTGGCTGTACCGCCTAATGAAAACTTGCGTAAATTTATGCTTAATGCGGCTACTAACATTGATCACATTGCAAAATCATGTAAATCAAATGTAACGAAAGCGAAATAAGATAATTTTTGTATCAAGATAAAAAGCCTTGGCAAGACTTTTATAAACGAGAAGTAAGAGATGTAATGGATATGAAGAGCAGACGTATTTGATTGCAGACTATTTTATAGTCGATGCATTAACGTCAAATCGTTGACTAATACACAAAAACTGTCATTGGCGCCGTTTAGCCTGGACGGTTTTAATACTTTTCAAAAACAAGGTAACCCCCAAACAGTCACGATGGATATCGAACTTTTGGGGTGCTTGTAAATCGTTAACTTTAGGAATTACTACTAAATTGCCATTAAGTTACTACCAATTAACGCGGCAATACCGACTCCCCCATCAAAGCGGCATCCACTTCCCGAGCGCATTGACGGCCTTCACGGATCGCCCATACCACCAGCGATTGCCCGCGACGCATATCCCCTGCGGCGTAGACTTTGTCCACGTTAGTCTTGTAGCAATCAACACCGTCGGTCGTTGCTCTGGCATTGCCGCGGGCATCTTTTTCTACGCCGAAAGCGTCCAGCACTTGCTGTACCGGTGAAACAAAACCCATTGCGAGCAGCACTAGATCTGCCTTCATTTCAAACTCAGAATCGGGTACTTCTTGCATCTTGCCGTCTTTCCACTCCACACGGACAGCAATCAGCTTTTCTACTTTGCCGTTTTTTCCTTCTAAACGTTTAGTCGCGACCGCCCAATCACGTTCGCAACCTTCTTCGTGCGAAGAAGATGTGCGCATTTTGATCGGCCAATAAGGCCAGACCAGCGGCTTGTTCTCTGTTTCTGGTGGTTGCGGCATCAGTTCAAACTGGGTAACAGACTTAGCACCATGACGGTTAGAAGTACCGACGCAGTCTGAGCCGGTATCGCCACCACCAATGACAACCACATGCTTGGCGCTTGCCATGATCTGATCTTTGACCTTATCACCCGCGTTCACTTTATTTTGTGAAGGCAAGAAATCCATCGCAAAATGCACACCCTTTAACTCGCGGCCAGGCACCGGCAAATCGCGTGGTGTCTCAGCACCACCCGCGATGATGACTGCATCAAACTCTTTTTGTAGCTGCTCTGGTGAGACTGTTTCTTTCGACCAGTTGGTGACTGTTGAAGGAAAATCTTTACCAACCAAAGTGCTGGTACGGAACACCACACCCTCTGCCTGCATCTGTTCTACACGACGGTCAATATGCGTCTTTTCCATTTTAAAATCAGGAATACCATAGCGCAGCAGACCACCAATACGATCATTTTTTTCAAATACGGTCACATCATGCCCGACCCGTGCAAGTTGCTGCGCTGCAGCCAGACCGGCAGGACCGGAGCCGACGATCGCCACTTTCTTTCCAGTTTTAATCGCTGCGGGTTGTGGTTTGACCCAACCGTTTTCCCAGCCCTTGTCGATGATGAAATGCTCGATCGATTTAATTCCAACTGGCGCATCATTGATGCCCAAGGTGCATGCAGTTTCGCAGGGCGCGGGACAAATCCGACCCGTAAATTCCGGAAAATTATTAGTGGAATGCAGTGTCTCTAGGGCCTGCTGATAATTTCCGGTATAGACCAGATCATTCCAGTCTGGAATGATGTTATTCACTGGACACCCGTTATTACAAAAAGGGATGCCACAATCCATGCAACGAGCGCCCTGGATTTTTGCCTGATCATCGCTCAGATGAACTAAAAATTCTTTGTAGTGCTTTTTACGTGATTGCGGTGCTTCGCTCGCTTCTTGTAAGCGCTGGTATTCCATGAAGCCGGTTACTTTACCCATGTCTATTCCTTCAATTCTGATGTGGGCGATGCCCTGTCCAACTTATCAATAATGCTCTTGTCTGCGCTGAAAGATCGGCACGGGAGTGCATGAAAGTGATCCCGTGCGCTCGGTACACGCGGTACGATTAAGCAGCGATCGTGTCTTTTGCTTTAAGCGCCTGTTTTGCAACATACATTTCAGCCAAAGCGCGTTTATATTCTGTTGGGAATACTTTGACGAATTTAGAGCGACCACGCGCCCAGTCATCCAGCAAATTACGCGCCCGTGTACTGCCTGTATGTTTGAAGTGGCGCTCTATCATATGACGCAAAATCGCCTCATCTGTTTCGCCTTCACCACCGCGCAAACGGCTATGCCAGAGCGATGGATCAACCGTCGCTGCCTGCACATCGCCCGCCAAAACTGGTGCTAGTGCGACCATTGATAGATTACATCTGGCTTCAAATTCGCCATCAGGATCATAGACATAGGCAATACCGCCCGACATACCGGCAGCAAAATTACGTCCCGTGTCACCCAGCACAATCACGGTGCCGCCAGTCATATATTCGCATCCATGATCACCAGTACCTTCAACTACGGCCAACGCACCAGAGTTACGTACCGCAAAACGCTCGCCTGCGACGCCATTGATAAACGCCTCACCAGAAATAGCACCATATAAAACGGTGTTGCCGCAGATGATGTTATCTACCGCCCAGCCTCGGAACTCGGTATTAGGCCGAATAATGATACGTCCGCCGGACAAACCTTTGCCGACATAATCATTACCTTCGCCGACCAGATCCAGTGTCACGCCATGTGCCAAAAACGCACCGGCTGATTGACCGGCTGTGCCTTGCAATTGAATATGGATCGTATCGTCCGGCAATCCTGCATGACCATATTTTTTAGCGACTTCTCCGGACAACATGGTACCGACGGTACGGTTTAAATTTTTGATCGGTGAAATGAAAGAGACTTTTTCACCAGTATCTAAAGCTGTTTTCGCTTGCGCAATAAGCTTGTTATCGAGCGCGTTTTCTAAGCCATGATCTTGTACATCAACATGCTTGATCGGCGTATCTACAGGCACATCCGGTTGATAGAAAATACGACTGAAATCCAATCCCTTCGCTTTCCAGTGTCCAATCGCTTTTGACTTATCCAGCAAATCAACGCGGCCAATCAACTCGTCATAAGTACGGATGCCCAACTGCGCCATGATCTGACGTACTTCTTCTGCAACGAAGAAGAAGTAGTTGACGACATATTCCGGCTTGCCGGAAAACTTAGCGCGCAAAATCGGATCTTGTGTTGCAACACCAACAGGGCAGGTGTTCAAATGACATTTGCGCATCATGATGCAGCCTTCGACTACCAGTGGTGCAGTCGCAAAACCGATTTCATCCGCACCCAACATTGCGGCAATTACCACGTCACGCCCCGTCTTCATCTGACCATCTGCCTGTACACGCACACGGCCGCGCAAGCCATTCAGGACCAGAGTTTGCTGAGTTTCGGAAAGACCTAACTCCCATGGTGTACCAGCATGTTTAACGGACGACAAAGGTGATGCGCCGGTTCCGCCATCATGTCCCGCAATCACCAGATGATCGGCCTTGGCTTTAGAGACACCCGCGGCAACAGTACCAACGCCGACTTCGGATACCAATTTCACAGATATTGAGGCTTTAGGATTCGCGTTTTTTAAATCATGAATCAGCTGCGCCAGATCTTCAATCGAGTAAATATCATGATGCGGCGGCGGGGAAATCAGGCCGACACCCGGCACAGAAAAACGCAGTTTTGCGATATATTCCGATACCTTATGCCCAGGTAATTGACCACCCTCACCCGGCTTGGCGCCTTGTGCCATCTTGATCTGAATCTGATCAGCAGAAATCAGGTATTCCGTCGTCACACCAAATCGACCTGATGCCACCTGCTTGATGCGGGAGCGTAAAGAGTCTCCTGGCAACAAGGGCATATCAACTTCGATATTGGCTTTACCAACAATCGATGCCAAGGTGTCGCCTTGCTTGATCGGTATCCCTTTTAATTCTTGCTGATAACGCGCAGGATCTTCCCCTCCTTCGCCTGTGTTCGACTTTCCGCCAATACGATTCATCGCAATTGCTAAGGTTGCGTGGGCTTCTGTACTGATAGAACCCAGAGACATGGCGCCAGTCGCAAAGCGTTTGACAATTTCTTTGGCTGGCTCTACCTGATCCAGCGGGATCGCTTTAGCAGGATCAATTTTGAACTCAAACAAACCACGTAAGGTCATGTGACGCTTAGATTGGTCGTTGATGATCTGAGCGTATTCTTTGTAGGAATTATAGTTATTAGTCCGGGTTGAATGCTGTAATTTAGCAATCGCGTCCGGCGTCCACATATGGTCTTCACCGCGAATACGGAAGGCGTATTCGCCGCCTGCATCCAAAGCATTTGCCAATACCGGATCATTACCAAACGCCAGACTGTGCAGACGTAATGCTTCTTCAGCGACTTCAAATACGCCGATCCCTTCCACATTGGAGGCAGTGCCTTTGAAGTATTTGTCGACCAATGATTTATTCAAGCCTATCGCTTCAAAAATCTGTGCGCCGCAATACGACATATAGGTAGAAATACCCATCTTGGACATGACTTTCATCAAGCCTTTGCCGATTGCCTTGGTGTAGTTGTACATCGCTTTTTCTGCGGACAAATCACCTGGCAAATCTTTTGCCATTGCCGCAAGTGTTTGCATTGCCAAATACGGATGCACTGCTTCTGCGCCATAACCTGCCAGTAAGGCGAAGTGATGTGTCTCGCGAGCAGAACCAGTTTCAACCACCAAGCCAGTGATGGTGCGCATACCGCGACTGACCAGATGCTGATGCACGGTCGAAGTTGCTAACAGCGCAGGAATAGCGACGTTGTTCGCATCCATCTTGCGGTCGGTGATGATCATAATGTTATGACCGGATTTGACCGCATCGACGACTTCGGCACAAATCGATGCCAGACGTGCTTCGATCCCGTCTTTACCCCATGCGACCGGATAGCAGATATCTAGTTCATAGGACTTGAATTTGCCACCGGTGTTGGCGCTAATATTACGCAGCTTGGCAATATCGGCAAAATCCAGCACTGGCTGCGATACCTCCAAACGCATCGGAGGATTGATGTTGTTGGTGTCCAGCAGGTTAGGTTTAGGGCCGATAAACGATACCAGCGACATGACCATCGCTTCACGAATCGGATCGATAGGTGGATTGGTGACTTGCGCGAATAACTGCTTAAAGTAGTTATACAAAGGCTTCAATTTATTTGACATCACCGCCAGCGATGAGTCATTGCCCATGGAGCCAATCGCTTCTTCAGCACTGGTTGCCATTGGCGCCATCAAGAATTTTAAATCTTCTTGTGTATAGCCAAATGCCTGCTGCTGATCAAGCAAAGTCGCGCTGGATGGCTCTACTGCTTGCTCCGCTTTTAGTGCGTTGAGTTTGATACGCACAGACTGAATCCATTGCTTGTATGGCTTGGCATTGGAGTAGGTATCTTTGATTTCTTTGTCGTCGATGATGCGGCCAGCATCCAGATCGATCAAAAACATTTTGCCCGGTTGCAGGCGCCATTTTTTGATGATTTTAGATTCAGGAATCGGCAATACGCCGGATTCCGACGCCATTACTACCAGATCATCATCCGTCACGATGTAGCGCGCCGGGCGCAAACCGTTGCGGTCCAAGGTGCCACCAATCTGGCGGCCATCGGTAAATGCCATCGCAGCGGGACCATCCCATGGCTCCATCATCGCAGCGTGGTATTCGTAGAATGCGCGGCGATTGTCGTCCATCATGGTGTGATTTTCCCAAGCTTCAGGGATCATCATCATCATTGCCTGGGCGATCGGGTAGCCAGCCATGACTAAGAGTTCCAGCGCGTTATCGAAGCTGGCAGTGTCGGATTGACCTTCAAAAATCAGCGGATACAATTTTTGTAAATCATCGCCTAGTACTGCGGATTTCATCACGCCTTCGCGTGCGCGCATCCAGTTGAAATTACCTTTGACCGTGTTGATCTCACCATTATGCGCAATCATGCGGTACGGGTGAGCCAATGGCCACTCTGGAAATGTATTGGTTGAGAAACGCTGATGCACCAGCGCCAATGCAGAAACGCAGCGCGGATCTTGCAAGTCTTTGTAGTAGACACCGACCTGATCGGCCAGCAACAAACCCTTGTAGACGATGGTGCGCGCCGACATCGACGGCACAAAATATTCTTTGCCGTGCAGCAGCTTCAACGCTTCGATCGCGTGTACTGCCGACTTGCGGATGACGTATAACTTACGTTCCAGCGCATCGGTCACCATGATATCTGCACCACGACCGATAAAAATCTGGCGTATCACAGGTTCTTTTTCGCGGACTAATGGCGACATCGGCATGTCTGTATCGACCGGCACATCGCGCCAGCCCAGAACAACCTGGCCTTCGGCTCGCACGGCGCGCTCAATCTCTTGCTGGCATGCCAGACGTGAGGCGTGTTCTTTCGGTAAAAAGATCATACCGACGCCATATTCACCCGGCGGCGGCAAGTCTATGCCCTGCTTGCTCATTTCTTCGCGGAAGTATTGATCAGGAATTTGGATCAGCACACCGGCGCCGTCACCCATCAGTTTATCGGCACCGACTGCGCCACGATGGTCCAGATTTTTAAGAATCAGCAAACCTTGCTCCACAATTGCGTGGGATTTTTTGCCTTTGATGTGTGCCACAAAGCCTACACCGCAGGCGTCATGTTCATTTGCTGGGTCGTACAGGCCTTGCGCTTGCATCATAATTCTCCACTTAAAATTAAGGTTGAATCGTAGAGTAGTGCAGCGCAACAGAAACATCAATAACAATATTTAGGGTCAGTGTCAAAATAAATTAAAATTAAATCCGATAAATTTTAATTGGGGACATAGTTAAATAAGCGCCATTTTACGGTTCTCATAAACAGATGGAATTCGATTTAAAGAATGCGTTTGCTGGCACGAATAAGTCGAGAGACAACATTCGCCCACGAGTGAGCTAGATTTCAGACGATAAAATACGGGCGAATTCTAAGCTTATAGAAATACCTATTTAAATTACTCCCCATATGTATATATTAGTTGTCCATAGAATCATTGGACAATACGCCATTTTTCACAGAATTATGGGGGAGTATATTGATATGAATGGGAAAAAGGCATTAAGTAGAGAGAAAATTTAAACTCGGTTAGTTGACAAATTAGCTGCCACCTTAGATGCCAAACAGCGCTTTTCGGGGTCGCCCACGCTTCATCGGCTCCACCCGGCGCTCGGTGAATTTTGTCATGTCCGCTTTAAATTGTTCAGTGCCGATTAGCCAGCCTTTGAGTGTTGCATCCATCATTGAATTCAATTCTGAACTCAACAAAGGCTGCTGCATCATGTCCCGATACGCGGCTTCGCGTTGAAACGGCGTATTCCCCAAACTCCAATACAAAGGATGATCGGTAATTAAGGGATCAATTTTCAAACCAATATGGTGCTGGAAGCTAGACCAAGGATATTCCTGCGCATCGGCCACCAATTTGCTACGAACTGGATTACTTTCTATAGACAAAGAGCAGCGCAAAAAATACAAGGCCGCCTCCATCACCGTCGCCCGATACCGCCCTTGCCACAAACTGCCGGTGCGCTCATATTTGCGATTGTAATAAGGGACATAGTGACGACCGATCCACTGCATCATCTTACCCAAACCCACTTCATCAGCAGGCGTAACGAGCAAGTGGACATGATCTGGCAATAAAACATAAGCATGGATGGCAACTTCAAACTGTTTGGCAGCCTCGCCTAACCAAGCCAGAAAAGCGACGTAATCAGCCGACTCACGAAAAATCGCCTGATGATTATTCCCATGCTGAATAACATGATGCAATTGTCGCGGAATAACGAGGCGGCTAAGTCTGGCCATAGATAGAAGTCGCTAAAAATAAGATTGAATAAGATTGTTGGACAAACAAGCATTGCATTGTAAATCAAGCGACCAGGCACAAAGTAATATAGCGACGATATCCAGCAGTGATTAACCGTGTTCAGCCTCAACCAGACTGATGCAAATACAAGAAAATATCTCGCCGGTTAAATACGGAAAAGGCGAAGGAAAATTTTCATCCATGTATTCTCTGTACCGGGACATCTCTTAGGCCATTGTATTTTTGTTTTGTGTAAGTCTTAATAAATCGGCAGATTCAGAGGACGGATAATTCACGATAAAATAAACAATGGTAATCTGAGACCGATTGATGCGAACTATTTAGTTCTTTTTTAGTCGAAATAAGCAGATGTCGCCGTACGGACAAATACAGAATAACAATCAGACAGCGCGTACATTTTGTTACATCATATAGTGTGGTTATCGTGGCGCATGCGCTATATTTTCTGCACTAAAAATTCAGAGTTAATTTTCAAAGCTAATTTTTAAAGCTAAATTTCAGAGCGACGATTTGGAGAACCCCACATGAAGAAAAAACTATTGTGCTTAATGCTTGCCTTTGCAGCATCAACGCAAGCCGATACCTTAGATCCTTCTTCAACCCAACTGCTAATGCCATTGCCACAGCAAGCGCAGGCAGCTAGTTTAAGTGCTGGTTTTTTAACCCGCTTCCACTACAAAGCGACGCCCTTGGATGATGCGATGTCGATCAAAATTTTTGATCGCTATCTAAAGTCACTCGATCCCGAAAAATTATTTTTTACTCAAGCAGATATCAATCAATTTGCTGCTGCACGCACGCAATTAGACGATGCAATCAAACAGGAAAACTTGAATATTCCTTTTGCGATTTTTAATTTGTATGAAAAGCGTTTAGTTGATCGTCTTACTTACGCACGCGAAATTTTGAAAAAAGGTTTTGATTTTACTCAGAATGAAAGCTACTCCTACGCTCGTGAAAAAGCTGCATGGCCGCAATCTGAAACTGAAGTAAGTGATCTGTGGCGCAAACGTGTAAAGAATGACTGGCTGCGTTTAAAACTTGCAGGTAAGGACGATGCAGCTATTCGCGATACCTTAGAAAAACGCTACACCAGCTCATTAGCACGTGTAAAAAAATATAAGAGCGAAGATGCGTTCCAGATTTTTATGGATGCCTATGCAATGTCGATCGAGCCGCATACCAATTACCTTGGGCCACGTGCGTCAGAAGATTTTGATATTTCGATGAAACTGTCGCTGGTTGGCATTGGTGCAGTATTACAAGAACGTGATGACTATACAACCGTGCGTGAACTGGTTGTGGGCGGCCCGGCAGCGATGTCTAATCGTCTAAAAGTAGGCGACAGAATTGTCGGGGTAGGTCAAGGTAAAACTGGTCCGATTACAGAAGTCGTGGGCTGGCGTATTGATGATGTCGTCAAGCTGATACGTGGTGCAAAAGACTCTATCGTCGTGTTAGATATTCTCCCTGCCGATGCCAGCCTTGATGCCAAACATCAGATGGTGACCTTGGTACGCGACAAAATAAAACTGGAAGAACAGGCTGCCAAAAAATCGATTATTCCTATTCAAAGCGGCGGTGTTACCCGACAAATTGGGGTAATCTCCTTACCGACTTTCTATCAGGATTTTGATGCTCGCATCAAAGGCGATAAAGATTTCAAAAGTGCCACACGCGATGTATCTCTTTTGTTAGAAGAACTAAAAAAAGCCAAGGTCGATAGCGTATTAATCGATTTGCGTAACAACGGCGGTGGCTCTTTAGCAGAAGCGATTGAACTCACAGGCCTATTCATTGATAAAGGCCCAGTGGTGCAGCAACGGAACGCACAAGGCAAAATCAGCGTAGAAAGTGACACCAACGCCGGCCTTACCTGGGACGGCCCTCTGGGCGTGTTGATTAATCGTGGCTCAGCATCAGCATCGGAAATTTTTGCTGCCGCAATTCAGGACTATGGCCGTGGCGTGATTATTGGTGAAGGTAGTTTTGGTAAAGGTACCGTGCAAACCATCGTCAATCTGGATCAGGCAACGCAAAATCCTAAAGCGAAATTTGGCGAACTCAAAATGACAATTGCTCAATTCTTCCGTATCAACGGAGGGACAACACAATTGCGTGGTGTGACACCAGATATCAGCTTCCCTAGCGGAACAGATACAGAGAGCTTCGGTGAGTCTAGCTATGACAATGCACTACCTTGGACGCAAATCAAACCTGCTGATTACAAGCCAACCGGTGATCTGACTGATCTGTTACCAATGCTGGAAGTGCGTCATGAATCACGTATTGCAAAGGACAAGGATTTCCAGTATCTGCAAGAGGATATCGCTGAAGTCCAGGCACTACGTAAGAAAAAAACGATCTCTTTGAATGAAGTAGAACGCCGTAAAGAGAAAGAAACTTTAGAGGCAAAAATCAAATCACGAGAAAGTAACGACGGCACAGATAAAAAAACTGCCGGCAAAACTAAATCGCAATTAGACGACGGTCTGCAAGCAAACGAACGTAATCTCGCTGCTGATATTGCGGCAGAAAAAGAGCAAAAAAATGCTAAAGATGTATTACTCAACGAAGCCGTCCATATTTTGAGTGACGAAGTTGATTTACTAAAAACCAATGCCAAATTAGCGGCACGGGTATTACCAGCCAATACACTTAATACCAACCAAAAGCATGATTGATTAATTTACGACGAGGATTTTTATAAAATAGCAGGTGATGTTTTTGTAAAAGCCGCAATTGAGATCGACATCTGAATTGTATTTAAATAAAAAGTCCCGCAAGATAAATTATCTTGCGGGACTTTTTTGTATCACTCTTAAATAACGAACTTATCAAATACGAATTTATCAAATCAAACCGAGTATAGATCGACTGACATCAAGGCCCTACCGCCAAACGACCTAGTGCAGCGTCATCCGTAAAAAATCCATCAATCCCTGCTGCAATATAACGTTTCATCTCAGCGACAGAACCTAGTTCATTACGAGCATTCTCGCCGTTAGCATTGCGAAAATCAGCCGCGAGAAAGCGATTCTCGGGACGGAAAGTCCAGACATGCACCACCAACCCTGCAGCATGCGCGTCTGCGACAAATGAAGTTGACGTACCAAGTCGTCCGTCCGCTAATAAGGGAATAATCGCACGCGTTGGTGGCGCGACCACATCAGCATACAGCGCGATTGCACGCATACCTTCAGCCGTAGTCATCTTGCCAAATGTCAGATCACCGCCAGCGGCAACTACATCACTAGGACGATAATTGCCCTCGGCGACTAACTGCATCAGACGGATATTTTCACGCTTAGCGGGCGCGCCTAACTTGTTACGCAAGTATTTGAGATTAGCAATTTCAAAAGATTGAATCTCCAGCGGACAGTGCTTGGTGTACTCATGTGCATCGATTATTTTTAAAAACCGGTCTTCCAGAGGCAAGCCGATTTTTGCAAAATAGGTGGAGCTTTTTAATTCCGGTACCAGACCAATGACACGCCCGCTGGTAGCGGATTGGGCAGCAACAAAATCAATAATTTCTTCCCATGTAGGTATCTGGAACATACCGTCATACAAGGTATTCGCAGGTCGTACTTTTGGCAAACGTTCAACTGCACGCAAGGTTTTTAATTCGTCCAGGCTGAAGTCTTCTACAAACCAACCAGTGTGAATTTGACTATCAATTGTTTTGGTTGTGCGTCTGCTGGCAAACTCTGGGTGTTTAGCGACGTCGGTCGTCTCAGTCAAATCTGCCTCATGCCGCGCTACCAAAACACCATCCTTGGTGATGACCAGATCAGGCTCAATATAGTCTGCCCCATCAGCAATCGCTCTGGCATAAGACGCTAAGGTATGCTCTGGTCGCAATGCGCTGGCGCCACGATGCGCGAATACCTCAACTCTCTTAGTCGCCGCATAAGTGGGTTGAACTAATTGAGCCGATTGAGCTAGGGCAGGAAGCATTGGTATCAAACCTATCAAACTAATTGCGGCGACGCGACCCAGCGTTGTTTTGACAAAATTTCTACGATTGAATGTCATGTAAATCGTCCTCAAAAATTCAATATGAATTAGAAATTAAAAATTAGTACCGAGCGTCACAAAGAACTGACGCGGTGCAATCGGGAAGGTGTTGTAAGTGCCTGATGCAGCACCAACCACTACCACAGACGCGCCGGTTTGCTGGTTCAGATTAGTAATATTCAACCTGACTTTGGTATTTTTTAGAAAAGCATTATCAAGCATCGGTAGTTTGGCACTTAAGGCTAAGCTAGCCATAAAATAACCAGGCACGGATAAATCATTGGTATATGTAGCGTAACGTTTGCCTATGTATTCACCGATCAGCTGCACCTCAAAATCACCTTCAGTCGCCGTAGCGACAAACTTGTTCATCCAGTCAGGGCTGCCAGGTACTTTTTTTCCGGATGTCGCCACTATCGCGGCACCATTATTGTAGTTATCCGAATACACCGAACGGTTATAGGACAAGGCATTGTAAAAAGAAAAATTACGTCCAAAATGCAAAGTCCCTGCTATATCAATACCGGTAGTTTGTACGCTACCGACGTTCGCCAAAATTGGATTGCCACCGATAATAGAAGAGATCACTGGCGTCGGGCTAATTTGCAATAAGCGATTACTAAAATCAACGTAATACAAATTGACCTGACCATCGATTTTATTCAACGCACCCAAATTCAGATCACGACTGCTGCGCATACCGACCTCATATGTGACTGAAGTTTCTGGCTTTGCGGTACTCTTAAAAAGATCAAATCCTGATTGACTAGCCAGACTCCAAGGTGATGCGCCACCGCCACCATAAGTCACAAACTGTCTTAAATTTTGCTGGATATTAGCGAATAACTGATCACGTGAGGATAAGTCCCAGCGCACACCAATTTGCGGCAAAAACCATTTACGGGTAATGATCTCACCTTCTGGTAATGCCTTGGAGCCGCCTGAAATTGCACCAATTGCTGGTTGTACCGGGAACGTACCTTTTGCAAACTGCAGGCTCGACTTAAACCCTACCTGTACCGTCAAATCTGGCTGCACACTCCACTCATCTTGCAAATGTAGCTGTACAACATTGTTATCGATCTCGCTACCATATTGTGTAATCAGAGGATTGCTTGGTCTATCGTAAGGCGAGCTTGGATTGTTCACATCTAGGGCGTACCAACGACGGAATGCTGACGATTTATTGTGCTCCCACCAGCCACCTACTTCGATCTGATGATTACCCCATTCTTTACGCAAATTAGAGATCAGACCGCCGCGATCAATTTTGTATTCGGTAGTACGGGTTGCATAGCCAGAATTACCAAAGATTTGCTTCAGATCTTGATTCGGGAAATACACACTAAACAGCGCTGGCAAACCCGCTGCGCCTATCGGACCTGCGACTACACCAGCACCATCGTCCTTATGAAAATACACCTGATTTGACCACTTGGTAGTTTCATTTAAATTGGCGTCATATTTTGCGTAGGCCAAATAATCAGTCCGTTGTGCATCGCTGTAGTAGTTACGGTAATTAGACCCGTCTGCCGCCGGCGTTGCACCGGTAGGCGATAAGTATTTGAGTGCTGTTGCAAAGTCAGGATATAAGAAAGGACGAGTGTAAGGTGCACTGGTTTCGCCAGCGACATGCACTGTGCTATCTTCGTTTGGCTCAGTCTTATCGTTGTAATTAAAATAGAGCGTTAGCTTGCCGGGTGCAGTGTCATGAACGAATTTTGCGTTCAACTGATTACCGCCCTGCTTGCCGTTAAAATCCCATGCCTTTGCATCCTGACGCATCAAAGCGATATACGCAGAATTGCCATTACCAAACAAGCCTGTATCAAAACGGGCAAAGGTACGGGATGTGCTATAGCTACCAAAAGTTTGCTCTAAGCTGGTACGACGCTGTGCCAAGGGATCGCTAGAAAACGTCTCTATCGTTCCACCTAAGTTACTGGTTGATGCAGTGGCCAGATCACCTGCGCCAGAAGATAAAATAACATTACGGACGTTCTCGCTAATTACTGCACGCTGTGGCGAAAGACCATTGTAGTTACCATATTGCTGATCGCCTAAAGGTACGCCATCCATGGTGTAACCAAGCTGCTGGCCACTAAAGCCGTGGATAAACAGCGTTAAATTTTGTTCGTTATTGCCCCAAGGGTCGGCAGTTTGAAAATTCACACCCGGCAGCGTTTGCAATGCTTTTACAGGATTAGTACCTGCCAATATTTTTTGAATTTCCAGACCACGTACCGATACAGAGGAGCGAGTCGTCTGAGATGAAATCACCACGGTCTGCGCACCGGTGGTCGCGGAGTCTGCTACGGAACTTGCGCTATCAGAGGCATTAGCTGAATCGATTACTATATTTTTTTGTGCTTCATCCATCGCTACCGCTTTGCTCTGCGCCATTGCCGGCTGAGCAAATGCTAAGGCGAAAAATGCATAGCTAAGGGAGGCCGCAAGTATTTTGCGTGAGCCTAACTGATTTGAGCTGAAGTTTTTCTTGCGCGCTGTTTTCGTAGAATTAATTTTCATATTAAAGCCCATGGTGACACTATGATGTCGACCATAATCGGACACCACACTGCGATCGTTGAAAAAGAAATAAATAAAGCAATCGCGGTGCAGATTACGTTTTGTTTATTACGACTTGATGAATTAGGAGTTAGACTTTATCGACGTGCCATGTAAAGTCAGGGTGTGTTGTATTTTTTTTACTGCGCTATTCGTTTTTTACGAATTATTTTTCACACGAATTACTTTTTTGTTCAAATAAAATTTTTGTTATTGTCTCTCAATATTTTCTGGATTCGTCATGTCTCTCTCATCTGCCGTAGTAAGTAATATAGCCCCAGAGCTGATTTTGCAAGCAGCGACGATCTTGGTAACACGCCGTCAGTCAGGCGTACAAGGTGAGCGCTTGCCGCCTAGTTTTCACCAGATGAACAGTGCGGCAGGATTGGCAATTCAGGCTGCGGTGTCGGCTCAAATGGGTGACCATACTGGTGCTTGGAAATGTGGAATAGCTGCTGATGATCGCGTGGTTCGCGTCATATTAGCGCCGATTTATAGCAAAACTATTTATAGCGATCCTATCGCTGCATGCCCGGTCTGGTCACGTGCAGGGCATGTAAAAATTGAGCCTGAACTTGCTTTTATTCTAGGTTGTGATTTGCCTGCGCGCGATACACCTTATGAGGCTGCAGAGGTCGATGCGGCGATCATTCGTACCCACATCGCATTGGAGTTGATTGATAGCCGTTATACCAATCCTGACGAAGTCAGTTTTGTAGAAAACTTGGCGGATGGTTTGCTGAATCAAGGTTTATTCCTTGGCCCTGAAGTCGATAGTGCCAAAGCAAAAATCACTACGGATATGGCGATTAAAGTCAGTAGCAGGTTGCAGCAAGACAAAAATTTGATGCCGCTAGTACAGTTTGAAGGACGCCACCCGAATACCCATCCGCGCGCGCCCTTGTATTGGCTGGCAGAATATTTACGCAGCCAAGGGCAAGGTCTGCAAGCAGGTCAGGCAATTATCACCGGGTCTTACGCAGGGAGTTTTGAAGTGGCGCTGGATCAGGATATCTTTATTCAGTTTGGCGATCTAGGCGAGTTAAACGTTAACTTTAGTCGCCATGAAATTTTATAGGCGTTTGTCTGAATTAGCGCTTGTCTGAATTAGCTTTAGTAGGAGCTTACTTAATTAAGCTTCTCATATTCCGTGACCGCTAGCTACAACGGAAACCGTATCGTAAAACAAGTACCACTCTCAGCCGAGCTATCGACATCAATTTTTCCGTTCAATAAGGAGGTGACGATGTTGTGGGTGATATGCAAACCGAGGCCGGAGCTGCCCTCACCTAGTTTGGTAGTAAAAAATGGATCATAAATATGCGGCAGGTGAGCTGGACTAATGCCGATACCATTATCTTTTATACTTAAGTTGAGCCAGCCAGCGTCGTCCAGGCTGGCGTGAATCTGAATATGATTGTGCTGTTTGTTCAGCAATTTCTGCTGGTCTTGCTCTGCATCGACAAAGGCATGTACCAGAGAATTATTCAAAATATTGACGATGACCTGACTCAATAGTCCGGGATAAGTATTGATTTCCAAACCACGCGGAATCTCTACTTTTAAATCAACATGATGCTTTTTGAATATCGCCGATAAATGATAGATCGTCTCGGCAATAAACGGTGTCAGCGCAAACTGGCTGCGTTGATAATCAGCGCCGTCGACTGCAATCTGTTTAAAACTCACCACCAAATCAGCTGCACGTTGCAAGTTACGTTGCAGGATTTCGCTGGCGTGCGCGGCCTCTGCCATATAGGTTTCTAACGAAGAACGCTTCAAGCCATCGCTATAGGATTGCCTAAATTCTCTGGTGAGGTCGGCCAAAGTACTCGCAACCATTAAGCCATTGCCAATCGGCGTATTCAGCTCATGCGCAACGCCCGCCACCAGTGCGCCAAGTGCGGCTAACTTGTCGCGCCGGACTAACTCTTCATGGGTCACGTTCAGATTATGTAAGGCGCTGGCGAGTTCCAGATTGACTACGCTCAAAGCCAGATTACTGGCTTCGGCTTTTTCTTTTGCTGCGGATAACTCGGTGGTGCGTTGATTGACCAGCTCGGTTAAATGATGGCGGTGGATTTCTAGCTCTTCTTCACGGCGGGTGCGTTCTATGGCGATTACTGCCAGATGCGCAGCGACGCCGATTAATTTAATGTCTTCTGCGTCTGGAACTCGCACTTCGCGGTAGTACATGGCGAAGGTGCCTAAGATCTTATTTTTGTTCAGGTAAATAGGGCTGGACCAGCAGGCGCGCAAACCATGCGGTGCGGCAAAATGACGGTAAGGTTCCCATAAAGGATCGATCAGAATATCGCTGACGATGACGGTATCTTTGAGGTACATCGCGGTGCCGCAAGAACCGACAGCAGGGCCAATTTCTTGTCCGTCTAAAGCCCTCATATATTCTGGCGGCAAATTCGGTCCCGCGCCCATCCGGATATGTACACCATCATCATCCAACAACAAGACTGAGCACAGCACTCCATCGGATTGTCCTTCGATCAGATACATCAACTTAGTCAAAGTATCTTTTAAGGGCGCACCCTGAGCGATCATTTCTAACAGCTCGTTTTGCCCGTGGCGCAAGCTTTCAGCTAAGCGGGCGGCCTGTCTTGTAGCGATATCCATCGTGATGACCTATCTAAACTTGCGTTGGTTTAGTGTAGGTGAATCTTATCGCTTTGTACATGATAGCGGTGCAAGCATGGTGATTATTTGCAGGACAGACACAACACTTGGGACTTACGCAAAATCGTCCTCGCTAAGTTGCAGCTGGTAGCGGCACTAAACAGCGCAAGCGTGATGCCTGTGACGATATTTTAGGTAAATGAATCGCCAGACAGTTCTCCTACGAGCAATCAAAACACAGGCAGCTTAAATATACTGGATATTAGTATATTTAAGTTGTCCATAGATTTACTGGACAATAGAGTATTTTTATAAAAAATAATGGGGAGTATATTAAATTAGCCAGATTTGATTCAAGCAACATCGCTATGGCGCATTCCGCCAGGCGCGCTGTTGCGCTGCCCGTTCTGCCGCTGCATCCAAGGCCTGATCTGCGATGCGTTGATCAATCGCTTGCAAAACTGCGATGGGCATCTCTGCGGCGGCTTGACGATATTGCCCCGATTGTCCGGTTTGTCCACTGCTTGTAGCTGGCTTATCGGTTTGTGCCAACACCGCAATTTGCCAGTCGTTGCCGGTCTTTTGTTTGCAGGCGAGGCCAGAGAAACCAGGATTCTGCGTACCATCTTCCGCTAAAAAGCTGCGGCAAAATTGTCCTTCTTTAGATAAAAAACTGACCCCAATTTTGACCGTACTGTCTGTCGCAGGTGCACTGGCAAGCTGTTGCGTCAACGCTTGCGCCAACTTGCCTTGCGCTGTGACCTGACCATTGACTGACGCCAGCATGCCGCCATTCGGCGACAAGTTAGCCGATAAGCTGGTGCCGTCCTGCCATCCAAATTTACCCACCACCACACCGACGATGAGCATCGCCGCTAACCCACCCAACTGCTGCCAGGACCAGCCAGAGGTCGGCTTTTTAAGTGCGTCTTTGTTTTTTGCGGCATTGAACTGAAGCACGTTATTGCTCGTCGTTGTTGCTGCGCTTGCAGACGTGCTTGTGGTCTGTGCCGCAGCCAGCCTTAGCCGGGCAGGAACAGGCTCATCCACGATAGGTGCAAAGGCAGCAAACACATCATTACGCATAGCCTGATGTTGCGCGACTCTTTGCGCAACCTGCTGCGCCAAATCGGCATCTTGCAATATTGCCGCTTGAATTGTCGCCCGCGTTTCGGCATCCAATTCGCCATCGGCAAAGGCCATTAAAGTTTCATCTGAAAAGCGCATCACTATTCCTTTATCAACTAACTGAGCTAGCTGGTTTTGACGACCCGGAAGGATCGGACAGCAAGCCTTGCAAAGTCTCCCGCGCACGTACCAGACGGCTAGTCAGAGTGCCGATGGGTATCTCCAACACCTCCGCCGCCTCTTTGTATGGTAAGCCCTCGATCAATACCAAACTGACCACCATACGTTGATCTTCATTCAGCATGGACACCGCTTTTTGCACTGCCAGCTGGTGTACATAGCCATCACTGGGGTCAGAGCCAATATGCTCGCCAGCCTCCTCTGGTGCCAGCACATCGCTACGTCTGATGCGCCCCCTTACTTCATCAATCCAGGCGTTTTTCATAATCCTGAATAGCCAGCTATCCAGCCGCGTACCCGCCTCCCATTGCTCAGCGCGACTGAGTGCACGTTCGACCGCAATTTGCACCAGATCATCCGCATCTTCCCGATGACGCGTGACAGCACGGCCGAAGCGGCGCAGACGCGGCAATAAGGCGGCAATGTCATTTTGAATATTGATTGCTGTTTGATCCATAGATACCAAGTAAACGTTACAGCGAGGGATTTTAATCCCTGTCTCATTCGTTTTATTTTAAAGCTACAATCAAAAGTGAACTGATGTGGCTAATTACGTCACTATTGTAATTGATGCGTAGCTCACCTTTTTATGTCAACCCAATAATGCCTATGCCACCTAAATTACTCAATATTTGCCGGCTGTTGCTAGTTGCATTCTGTTGCAACGCCGATCCAGTCTGGGCGCAGCTTCGCTTGCCGTCGATTAATTTACCGGTACAGCAGTTAGGTAACTTAAATTCTCAAAACTTGCTGAACCGGATCGACCGGCTTGACCAACTCGTACGTACTGATGTGCTAAACGGCACACTCCCGCTGCAAGACTTACGCCTGACGACGATCACGCGATTACTTAAAGAACATCCCCTGCAACTGGAGAACAACCCCAAAGGCGAGCTGATTGTACGCAAACAAATCACCGCATGGTCGCCCTCCGTCGCGGCGTTAAAGGCAGTCCGTGCAGCGGGCTTTATTGTGATCAGCGAACATCGTTTAGAGACGCTGGAAGAAACATTAGTCGTGCTACAAGCGCCACCTGATATGAGTACCGCCGATGCACTGGATTTGTTGCACCAACTGGATCAAGACGGTACCTACGATTACAACCATATCTATTTAGAAAGTGGTAGTGCTATCGGGAGTTCGTTCTCAATTTCATCCCATTCTAACTTCGCCGCACCGTTTGATAGCAGCAATAGCCTCGCCTCGTCGACACTGCCCGAAACAGCAAAAGCAAACACTAAAGCTCGCATAGGCTTAATAGATTCAGGCATCGATACTGAACATATCGTATTTAAAGATGCTCAAATCAAACGTCATGACTGTACAGATAAAAATATTCCTACCGCCCACGGCACTGCGGTTGCTTCACTCATGGTCGGCAAATCAACGCCATTTAGCGGTGTGTCGCCTAATGCTGTTTTATATGCAGCCGACATCTATTGCGGCACCGACACCGGAGGCGCTTTAGATAAATTGATTGACGCCTTGGGATGGCTAGCGCAAGAAAAAGTCGCAGTGATTAATCTGAGTCTGGTTGGCCCGCCAAATCAAACCTTAGAACACATCGTCAAATCCATGCTCAACAAAGGCTATCTGTTAGTCGCCGCAGTCGGCAATGACGGACCCGCAGCACCACCGCTCTACCCCGCCAGTTACCCCGGTGTGATTGGTGTCACCGCGGTCGATGCAAAAATGCGTGTACTACCAGAAGCTGCTCGCGGCGCACAAGTCATGATCGCAGCACCGGGTAGCAATATGGTAGCCGCCACGAAAGGAAAAACACCTTTCCAAGCGGTGCGGGGCACCTCTTTTGCGTCACCCATTGTGGCTGCACTATTGGCAAAAAAAGTCTTTACGCCGAATGTGAAAGACGCCAAAAAAGCGCTGGAAGATTTGATCAAACAAGCGAAGACAGACGACCCTGACAAGGTCACTCAAGAGCTAGGTCATGGCATAGTCGGCACATCATTTAGAACTGGGCCTGAGCAATTTCGTTAATCTAGCGAAGGCGAAACTTATTATAAATACCGTGCAAAAACCTCATGCGAGTGCCTCATTCCTGCACGCTTTTAGCAGGAATCCAGTGACGTTATTGCGTAAGGAGCGGACGTTAAACCCAGATTTTCCATTAGACCGCTACTACTTTGCAAAAAACGCAGACGGCGTGCGGTCTTCAGAGGGATAGCACCACCGCGTTTTGAGTGGGAACGCTACAGCGACAATTGCACCTTTGGCGAACTGCCTGGCGTTGTTGCTCCTCCTAGCAAGATGCAGCTTGCGTCGTCGTCGCGTCTAGCCAGTCAGTCCGCCAAAGGCACACTTGTCGCTGTTCCAATGGAAAATCTGGGTTAAACTGAATTTGCAGAACTGATTAATACCCGCTAGCAATGATGACTTAAAGATTTTTTTAAAAATATTTTTACTTTGATGGATTAAATCGATCATCCCTAGCGTTCTCCTTTTACTACTACGGATTGTCCGTAGTGACTTTCAGGAGAATCATCATGACAACAGTTAAATTCATTCGTTACGCAACTATCCTCAGTGGTTTAGTGATCGTCACATCCGCACAAGCTGGCTTGTTAGGTGGTGGCGGTGCAATCGGTGGCGGTGGTGGCCTTGGCGGCGCAGTTGGCGGTTCACTCAGAGGCATGTCGTCATTCCCTACCTCTACCATCAGTCGTACCAGTCAAGACAATATGACCGGCAATGTCAGTAATATTGGTAATGCACGCAATATCAGCGGCGACGCTGCAGGCAACCTTACCGGTAATGCAGCTGGCAACCTGACCGGAAATGCCACCAACACACGGGCGATCAATGGCGACGCAACAGGTAATCTAGTCGGTAACGGTAACGGTAACGGTAACGCCATTATCAATAAAAGTGGAAATACAGCATCTACACAAGCCAGCGGTAGTGGCTCAGGCAGCGGCTCAACTAATCTGATATCAGGCGCTGTACCTGAAAAAATGAACGCTCCAACGACATCATCAGGAAATCTCATTGGTGGCGCTAATGGTAGCGGTAATGCAAACGCAAGCTCAAACGGCAGCGTAAACGGAAATGCATCAGGCAGTATGAATCTGGGCACAGCAGGCCAAGCGCAAAGTACCGTATCCGGTGTAAAAAATTCAGCATCAGATATCAGCAAACCTGCCATCAGCAATACAAAAACACAAGTAGATAACACTCGCAGCTATGCAAGCACCAGCGTAGCGAATGCACGTGATACCGCCAGCGGTACAGCAGGCGCGGCAAAACGTAACGCGAAAGAAACCGTCAACAACACGCAGTTACCATCAGTCTCCGCATCAGGTAACGGCAATGTATCTGGCAATGGCGATGTGACTACTAGCAAATAAGTAAATATTTATTACTCACGTAGAGAGTGTTTAGGTTACACCTCTCTACGTGAGTTTTTGTATGTTTACCTGGCGATGCACGATCAAACTAATATTGTCATGCCCACCTTGATCGTTCGCAAAATCAATTAATTGCGTACATTGATTCACCAGAGGAAGATCGGCATCAAACAAGCGATGTAATGCGGCCGGGGCTTCGCAATAATTCCATAAACCGTCAGAACATAAAACGATATATGTGTCTCCGTCCAATCTTGCGCTGCCGGTATGGATGTCCAGAATGTCGTCACGCATACCCAGACATTGGGTAATGCAATGCGCATTATTGTCCATCATTGCAGTTGTTACGTTCAGGCCTAGTTTGATTTGTTGGTTAAACCACGAATCATCTTCGGTCAGTAATAATTGGCTGGCTTGATTAACTGCATAAAGACGTGAATCGCCGACCCAAGCAAAATGTACTTGATCGCCTTCGATCAAGGCCAGTACCAAAGTTGCTTCTGGTTCAGCCAGGGAGGTGTCGTCGTAGGCTAGTTTGCATACTGCGTCGTGGGCGCTGGCTATCGCTAATTCCAAACGTTCTTTGATCGGCAAACCCGGATTATTTTCTAAGCTAGTGAGTGCCACTGTGACCGCAACATCTGCGGCCTGTCGCGCATGGCAAGAGGTGGATACGCCATCAGCAAGTGCCATGGCGATAGCGCCATCAATCGCTACCATGCTGACAGAATCCTGATTTTCTGTATGTCGTCTGCCGCGATGGGTCGCGCTGATGGTGTGCTCATCTAATATCTGGACCTCGATCGGATCGGCGATTTCGGTACGGCGTCCGCAATTTTCACAAATATTGTCTTGGTCAAACTCGGTATGACCACATTTGCATATCACCTGATTTGTGCTTGATGCAACTTGAGTTGCGTTGCTATTGCTAGTTACTTCTGGCGCGGGCGCATTGACAGAAGGTGCGCCGACAGCAGCGCCGCAGGCTTCGCAAAAAGAAAAATCAGGATCAACTGTTTCTCCGCATTGAATGCAATTCACTAATTACTCCCGGCATAAAAAATCAATCAAGTTCAAAATAAGTCCAATACTTTAAAACAAGGTCACTGGCCGTACGCGATTGGCCTGACTGACCCAATAATGCCGTTCTTGATCCGATTTTGCCAGTTTGGCTGCGCGCCTGAATTGCTCTTCTGCGGCAAGACGTAAAGTATGTTCTGTAAAATTTGCGCCCAAAAAAGTCGTGTTGAGCGGCCAGTTCATACTCTTTGCTTTTTCCACGACCAAATTAATTAAACGACCGGCGATCTGAAAAACCGAGCCTCCGGTATTCAGCACTGATTTGACTGCGGTTTCTGCCTTTTGCATGACGCTTGCATCGATCGCGTCCGGGTAAGTCAATAATAGCTCGGCTATCCCTAATTGCACTTGGGTATGCAATACGTGATTACTTGGGACACGCTGCAACATGCTGACCGCGTCCATCAAACGTCCGGCTTTTGCATGGCAACGAGCAGCACCTGCATGCGCACTGACAAATGCAGGATCGACTCGCCCCACCCGATCGTAATAGGGCAATGCCTGCTCGCCATTATTGGCGATTTCTGCTGCCAGTCCCATCGCTAGACGGGGTGCTAGTTCCCCTGGCATTTCAAAATAGCAGCGCTCAAAATAGGCTAGCGCTTTGGTACCGTCGCCATTAGTTACTAAGCATAAACCGCGTAACCAACTGGTGCGCCAGTCAAACGGATCGGCAGCCTCAACCGCATCTAACGTGGTTTTGATTAGTGCATCGCGCTGCTTTTCCATCAACCCGGCATTTTGGATCAGGACTTCTGCAAGACGCAATCGTGGCTCTGCGGCGCGGTCGCCGTATTTAGTCACTAACGCCTGCAACTCTTCAACTTGCTGTACTTCATCCATCAGACTCAAAATCCGAATCACTTCACTGGCTGCTTTGTCTTCAAGATTGACTCTCAGCGTAGGCAGCACATGTGGATCGACTTGCGCTACTAATTGCCGGGCTGTGGCATGGATTAAATGGTCACTGGTGAACACTTTGCTATCAACCGGCTTGGGACCAGATTGCAAGGCCACAATCTCACGCAAAACACCAAATAATTGCTCGGCCATTTCATCCGCAGTCTGAAAGCGCTCATCGGGATCAACATGGGTTGCACGCAATAGAAATCGGTATAGCGATTCATTCTCCGCCAAGACATCATGATCATCCGGCGATGGCAACGCGTACTCATAATCGGAAGTGAACTTGAAGTCCATGATCAATACGGACAGGGCGCGACCCAAAGTATATAAGTCCGAGACAGCAATCGGATCAGTGTCGGCCTCTGGCGCGGCAAATCCTAGCGTGGCATAAATATCGCCATTTTGATCGCCCGTTTTACGTACTGCGCCCATGTCGATCAGCTTGACATCGCCACCCTCTATCATGATGTTGTCTGGCTTAAAATCGCAATACACCAGCCCTTGAGTATGCAGATAAGCAAAGGCGGGAAGTATCCCTAATATGTAGGCAATCGCCTCCGTCACTGGCAACGGGCCGCGCTGCTTGCGCAGGCTATGCACGGTTTGGCCGCCTACATATTCCATGATAATAAAACCTTCAGCACCCTGATTCACAAAATCGTAAATATTGACGACCTTGGGATGCTTTAATGCCGCCAGATAACGCCGCTCGGCTACCGCCGCTGCAGCGCTCGCTTCATCATTGGCGTTTAACAAACCTTTGAGCACAACCCAGCGTTGCAAGACTTGATCCCAACCCAGATAAATCCAGCCCAATCCACCGAATGCAATCGGGCCCTTGATCTCGTATTTGCCTGCAATCACATCGCCCATTTTTAAACGTGCGACAAAATCGTATGGTGTGCCGCACGCTGGACAAAATCCTTTAGCACGGTTGACATGCACATCGCACTTGGGGCAATGGCGCTTGTGCGCTGGCACCTCTGGGTCTGCCATCAGGAGTTTTAAGGGGTCCTGGCTAGGCAAATCCGGTAAAGAAATCAAGCCACCACCAAGCGCTGTGCGGCGCGCGCTGGTGTGGGTAGAAACACCTGCACGACGACGAGTTGATTTGGTCGCACCAGCACCTGGTGCTCTGGCCGGATAATTGACAGTGAAGCGGGCAGAACCGCGAGTGCGGCCCGTCGTCATGCTGGCAATCGCTACCGCATCTGTAATATCCAGACCGCCGGATGCGGCTGTTACCAAATTTTTCTTCGCTGATTTTCCACAATCTTCGCAGACATCTTCCACAATCGTTCCGCTGCAATAACTACAAGGCATGGTCATTTCAAATTACTCCTGTCTAACTAATTTGTGTGCATTAAGACTTATGCTGCTCGGGCGGCTTTGCATAAGTCCTGTAAATACTCAGTCTTTAATTGCTGACACATTAGTCAGCATGTCCTGATACATCATCAACTTTGATCGCACTGCATCCAAATTCAGCGGACGCGATTTTAATTCCGCATCGATTTGCGCCCGCAAGGTCTGTCTTTTTACCTCAGTACCATACTGAAAAGTCAGCGCCTTATCTTTGGCTTGATAAGCGATAAAGCGTCCGTTTAAATCTTCTACCTCAGCAGCTTTTGTCTGTACTTCTGCAATCGCTTTATTGCCGTTGGCAAGTGCTTCTGCAATTGCCAATTTAAGCCTGCTGGCACCAACATTTACAGCAGCCCATTGCCCGGCTTGCAAACTACTTTCTAAGGTATCGCACCAACTCAGTAACATGGAGATGGGTGACATTGGTGACATGGATGATGTCGGTTGAAACCGCAAAGATGAGACTGCGTTTTCACCCAATAACTCACGCACTTGTGCAAGCTGCGATTGATACTCTGTCGTCATTATTTGCAACTGCGCCAGTGCTAATTTTGCTTGCTCCAGCTCGTTCGCTGCGGTAGCTCTGGCATTCTCTAGCTGATCCAATGTTATAGACCACGCCATCAAGCCGCGCTTGAGTGATTCTTTACCACGCTGCGCATTTAAAGGGTCGGATTGAATGTCCTGGATTTCAATAAATGAGGGACGATCTGATGCCGCATTCAGACGCTGGGCACGCTCCTCCATGATGCTGTAATCACGTTTTAAACCGGCCAGTTCTTCTGTGCCATGTGTCTCGGCATAATCGATCTCATTTAAGCTATCGCGCGCCTGCTCAAACTCTGTCTGCATCACCGCTAATAACTGCTCTGGCGTCATGCTGTCGCTAACCGATGCCGATCCCAATAAGTCACGATTTTTGATGGAGACCTGAGCCGTCGTTCTGACAATCGATGTACCTTCCAGCAGAGCTGTGACCTTTTCATCGGTGTTGGCCCAAGCACTAAACATCCCACCCTTGTGAATACGCGCTGCTTCTTCTACCACCTTAGCCAACAGCACGTAATCATCGACTAAGCTACTCAGCTTGCGAGTCGCGTCTTCTGCTTTGATCTGAGTGTTACCGGTGTAATGTTGCGCTCGCAATTTGATACGGATACGCTTGGTACTCTCAGCATCTGATAACTCATTTGCGTTAGTGGTGATCGCAGCCAATCGTTGTTGCCATAATTCAATCAGGCTATCCAAGTCACTCACTCGCGGAACTCCGCTAAGCGTTGTTGGATACCCAACGCAATACCAATGACCGGTGCGAATAAAATCGCCAGTAGCAGCATCCATAACCAGGACAAGGCGTGGAACGCTCTGCTCACTGCTAATGCAAATTGCTGTTCGTTCAAATTTAATGTGGCGGTCAGTGACTTCATAAACTGATCAAATGCCCAATCGGATTGTCCGACCTGCGTACCCAAACATAAAGCGATAGCGGCATCATGTTGACCAGCGGTTTCGAACTGCCGAATTTGCGCATCAATACGAACGTATTCCAACCATCCTTTTAAGGTATCTCTGGCCAAATTTTCTTCACCATCATACGTAATATTGGCCAGTTCCTCCGCCAATAAGCCATTGCCTTTGAGACTTTTTAAATCGGATGGAAGCTGTTTCACATCAAGGAGTTTGAGCGCAAATAGTTTTTTGGCAGTCTCTTGGAATAGCGTTGTTTGTGCTTGCTGCGCCTCTGACTTGGACAACAACAAATACACGCTCTCTTGTGCATTGGCAGTGTAGGCCAGCGCTTTGGCCTGTGACAACGCATGGACAGAATCAAATGCATCTTCCTTCGCCGATCTGACCTCGGATACGACTTGACCCGCCTTTACCGCAAACAGTAAAGCACTCACGATAAAGATAGCTAGCCCGGCTGCGATGGCAGGATTTAACATACGTTTAAAGGTGGCATACAACTTCATTTGCGTCTCTATATATACCAAAACGAGCAGCGCAGATAGTAGTAAGAATGCGATCAGCCATAATAAGGCTTTATGCTCACCCTCTGTATAGGCAGACGATAAATGTTTGAAGTTAGCATCATCCAATGCCACTACTGCTGGCAAGATGTGTTCACGCATCAGCGTATCTGCTTTTAACAAGGACTGATGTTGATCCGGTTTGGCAAGTGCCATACCGACCAATCTCTCATAGGCAGATAATTGCGTCATCAACTCTAAAATCGGCTTACGTTCTTCATCGCCATAGGTAATATTCTGTGCCGCAACCAGCAGGTAGTCATGTGCCTGCGCAATCGATTTGACATAGGCTTGCGTGTTTTTACCATCACTACCGTCGACCGCTTCTTTAGTTAAAAACACGTTCACAATTTGTGTGTGCGCGCTGGCTAAGGTCATACGGATTTTTTCTGCTGCGACGATCGACGGCACCGCGTCTTTACCTACCGTATTAACGACATAGGCATAGCTTTGGTAAGTATAAAATCCGACGATAGAAACGATTAGCGCGAGACCAATACAAAGTAATTGCCGGATTCTGAGCTGGCGTATGACGTCCTCGGTCTGAGGAATAATTACCTGGTCAGAATGGTCGTGGTGACTGGTTGCCAGTCCAACTGCGCCAAGTTGTAGGGTTGATGACATAGACTACTTATCCTTGATGAATACAAATTAATTAGCTAAAGACCTGACAGGACTCTTGATCAGTACAGCGACACTGGGAGGCGCTTTCCACTCCGCTTAGATGCAAACCATAGCTGGAAATCCATATACTCCCCATCATTTTTCATAAACTCGGCTTATAGACCAGCAAACGTATGGACAATTAAATATACTTACTACGAGTATATAAATTTATCTAATAGCTGATTCTTCGCTTAGATAGCAAGAAGTGCGCAGGAATAAGTGCGCGGTTTGCAATGTCCAATGAGCAATCAGCTGCGACCAAATCATGTCTGCCTTAACGGATCAGCGCGACTCGACGCATATCCTCGTCCACATACCTAAGGTGAGTTGATCACCTGCTTTTAAGGCAGTCACGACACCCGGTTCGAGATTGGCTTGATTTAACTCAGTACCATTAGCGGAGCCTAATTCCAATACCGTAATTTGGCCTGCACCGTCCCGCATCAACTTTAAGTGTCGGCGCGAGATGCCGGGGTCTTGCACCACGATTTCTGGATGTATTCCCTTACCTTCAAACTGACGTCCCAAGGTTTGCTCATCCAGATCGAGGTGATACTCTTTTTCTGCCGCAGCGACCGGGCATGGCAATCCTGGATCGGGATCTTTGTACAAACTACTATCCACCAAAATACGCAGCTTAAGTCGCACAAACGGTTGCACTGATGCATCTGCTGCATCTGCTGCAAGGCTTGTATGTGCCGCATCGTCCAACGGAGTAATGACGGTGTTTGTAGTATCCATAGAATTGACCGCCGCTACTGCATCAACTACCACTGGCTCAACTACCACTGCATTCAACGCAGGCAGCGGCTGTGCAATTTGTAAGCCACTTTGCAATCCACTTTGTAGACCACTAAACGACATCGCTTTTTCAAAATCATAGCGACACACTTCGCAAAACCGTGCATCAGGCCGACGCACCGTCATGCAATCAGGGCAGCTTGTTGTGGCTTTGCTACTGACTAAATTTTTTCCTGCTAACTTATCTAAGTTAGTGGCCGAACCGGCAGAGCTACTCGCACTGGCTGGCAATTTGATCGCGGAACCGCACTCAGAACAGTAATCAATATCAGTCGAAAAATGACCCTTGGGGCAGATATTACTCATCGCTTGCTCACCGGTTATACGTCCTGTTTTTAACTATAGAATTTTGCTAATTTACTTAATTATGGTTGTGCTGATGGTGTCGCTGCACGACGGCGAACTGTTCGGGTACCGCCTAGTTCCAGTTCCATATCCGCTGCTTTATCTGCCTTTTTCAGACGGACAGTGCCGGTGCTGGCATCGACCATATCCACCACTTTTTTCAAACGTCTGGTCACTTCTTCATTGCCTGACTCTTGCGCTAACTGAGCAGCGCGTCCAAGTAAGCGGGTAGCGCGGTCTTCATCACCTTTGGCTTTTGCATCTAAGCCTTCTTGAATAGAATCGGCCAATTCTTTTTGACCCGTGTAGTGTGCAACTTCCTTGCTGATACGGGTCGTGAGGGTATCGTCACCAGACCATTTAACCGCAATAGGATCACATGGGACTTTGGTTTCGACACCGGCGTGTTGATACACTACCGCAGCCCTGCAAGCTAAAATCTCGTCATCAATCGCGCCTACCGGCAACTCAAATGCCAGCTGAAAATCTCTTGCTTCCGTACCCCATGCGCCTAACGGTACGTCGATAGTTTTATCATCCAAGCGTTTTGCGACAGGCATCAAATCCATGATCTCTGGACTCATTTGCTTAACCGTTGTGAGCTTGACGACTTTAGGCGACCAGATGCGTAACACTGCACCAGAGATGCCTTTGGACATAGAGCGCGTTAAGAAAGAACGCAAGTCTTCCTCCAGTCCGGCAGGGTCGGTCACGGCATCGGCGGTGCCCAATAAGGCAGAAGCAATCGTCCGCAGCTCAGCTGGCTTCCAGTCGGTGCCGATACCACGACAATCACATTGGAATACACCTTTGCATTGCTCAATCACGGACGCTAGCTGGGTATCTTCGGAGCTGTTTTCTCCATCAGTCTGAAAATACACGCTGGCCAATGCTGCGCCGCTGCGTTTGACTTCAATCAAGGCAAACTTTAGACCTTCTGACATGGCGGTGGAACCCGATGCACGCAACGCTTGTATAGCTCTGTGTGCGTCGGCTTTGTTGGCGGCGGTGGCCGGGCACGCGCGCACAATCACATCGGCAGAGCCAGAGAACGTGACGACAAAGAACCACATGTCTTCACTCAATAAATCAATTCCCCGGCGTGCTGCATTTTTGGCCTGCGATAATTTCTCACCACCCATAGAACCGGACACATCTAAAACAAAGCCTACGACTTTACGACCGGCGGCATTTGCGGCGGCGCTTCCAATTACACTTGCACTAACATTGGCAGCCCCTTCAGAGACCGTATCAGATGTGATCGTCAGCACGGCATCTAAGCGGGATTGACCCGTTGCTAAATAAGGATTAAAAAAACCTTGAACGCGGAACATAACAACTCCAAAAAAACGGGAACATACAATAACTACCAATAACTCTTTTCAAACCATGTCAGGATGCGATTTTTTGTACGAACTGATTTCCAGACTGGATTAGACCGTCTGTAAATGTGCGGTTAATCGCGCTCAATTCCGTAATCGCTTTCTCACGTTTGCCTACGTTAGCAACATCAAGTTTTCTGCCTAACTCTATGGTTTGCAATAGCTTATCGGCGGACATAGCAAGAGCTGCAACATCGGCCGCAAAGTCACCCTGACTGTCTTTTGCTTTCAAATAACTGGCCTGTAATTCATCGCTGCCGATACTGTTTAACTCACGCGACAATGCGCGACGGGCATCGGTTGCCTTAGACGCTTTGGCGACTTCAGATAAAGCCGCGACATTGATGATCGCCCGTTTAAGACTTGGCAAATCAAACAGAATGCTGTCCATGACATTATTCATTTCTATCATCGACGCCGTCTGCGTTGCGCGAATTTCTGGTACCGAAATAATCGACTGGCTGTGTGCCATATGGATGCGCACAATGCGGGTTTCAAATGCATTTATCTGCTCGGCAAAGTCCCGCAATCTGGCGATCTCAATCAGGTCACGCGATTGCTCAACTGCGGCGCGCTTCTGTTCAAATTCGACACGCGCACGCTTCACCAGTATCTGCCCGGCAGCCATGTACAACTCCATATTTTTAATATGGTCGATCGTGCCTTGCACCATGCGATCTAACTTGTCGTTGGTTGATCTGAGTGTGGTTAATTGCGCCTGAGATTTTTTCTCAATCGCGGTCAGATGATCGGTAATTTTTTTGTGATTTTGTTGAAGAGCCCGTAACGCAGAAAACCATTCGCCGACGAAGGGAATTTTTCCTAAGGCATCTGTCAGGCTATGGTGGCCTTCCACCTCTTGCTTTACTTTCGGTAAATTTAAATCCTTCAGTGTAGTCGCTAAAGCAATCGTAATTTCACCAGCACGCCCGGCCTCACTGGTACGCATACCTTCTAATAATTGATCCAGATGCTGACTCAATTCACGCTGCACATCAGAGCCAAATGACATCAGGCTATTGGTATCTGAAAAAGACACGCTGGACGCAATTTGATTGATACGATTTTTTTGCTCATCGCTAAATTTGTTCAAATCAATTTGACGCTCAGCTTGCAACTCATATTTAAGCACTGGAACAGGCAAATTATCTGAGTACAGTGGTGCCATGGCGTTTGTAGATAAAGTTAATTCGGATGTTTCAGTTTTTTGCTCGCTCATAAGTGTCTCTTTAACTCGTTGCCTAAATTCGTTTCCGCAATTTGCTCATTGCTGATTAAAGTAATTCTCGATTACTGATTTAATTTTTAAGTGGTGCTCATGATGTCATTGCCGCAGCAATATTTAAACGGTAATTGATTTGTAATTTAACCGGATACAAGCAAATAATGGCGCGCATAAAAAAACCAACTTTGCTAAAAGCGAAGTTGGTGAATTTTTCGTTACATCGAAAGTCGTACTTGCGTTTCATACCTATTGTTACTGGATATTACAAAAAAACTGCTTATTCTTCTCGTAAAAAGGAAGCGCAAATTTATGCAAGATGTCTTGCGATTAAATCGGGCTAAGTCGATAGATATTATCTCAGCAGATTGCGTGCACAATACAATGCTGAGCTTGATCAATGAATATATTTAATAGAATTGAGACAAATTTTTACGACTTTTTTACGACTTCGTTTACACCTTTTTTACATATATCAAGCAAAAGAGATTATTGCGGTGCGCGGCAACTGGCAGCAGCCATATTTTTTGATTCAGGCAGAGCAAATATCGCCAGTGCGCCACAACGTGATCCCAGCATCTTTGATTGATTATGTCCGACACCGACAACTTCAAAATACTGATGCTGAATGACTTGCTGGGGCGTTGCCAACAATCGTTCATAGCGCCAATAAGCACGTGCCCGCTGCAAACGCGTCGCACCTTCGGCCTCTGCGCCGCAGGCTTTATCCAATACCGGATGATTGGGATCGTTATCATCGGAGCCGACTAAATACATCATTTGCCGCTGAGCGTATCTGCGATATAAAGTCATACCATCAGTACCTTGCGCATACGGCACCATGTTACGCATGCCATAGCGATACTTGTCGTAGTCGGCACATACTGCGGTGTCGTAAGGAGCAAAGCCGGAGGCGGCAGAATTGTTCGGGCGATCAGCCGTGAAGTACAGGTAAGATGAAGGATTCGCGATCACATAAGTCAAGACAATACCACGTACGCGCAAGCCTTCATCTACATTGTTTAACACCGCGTACCGGTGTACCAATTGTGCGCCACCAGAATGCCCTGCTACCGTCACCCGCACCACCGCCGGTAAGCGATTTTTATTGGTGACAAAAGCGAGTAAATCATCCAATACTTGCAAAGAGCTGACAGAAAAAGACGCATTCACTGCGTTCTCGCCACTCATCCAACCTTGTCCGCTCCACATCGGCATATTCACAAAACCCTTCCTGGTGTCAGCGGTACCCGGAAAGTTTGGCGCAATCAGCAATATCTCTGCGGGGTCGCGGCCAGTCGCCTTGAGTAACTCCGCCGCTGCGGCATAATAATCATCGCCATTCCGCTGCAATCCATGCTGTACAAAAATCACCTCACTAATAGTACGCAAGTCACCATCTAGAGCGTGGTTTGCATACATAGGAAAGTCATACTGCTGACTGCTGCTACCTAAATGAACTCGCTGCCACCCTGCCGACTTTAAGCTCGATGGCGCAGCAATACCCTCGTCTGTTGGCTCAATTGTTTTGGCTGTCCTTGCAATAGGATTTTCAATAGAATTTGCGAAACCGGACTGAGCGATCATCGCAATGATTGCGCTCATGAAGATGGAAAGAATTAGTTTCATGCGTCACCTTTTTTGAGTGAGCCTAGGGTGTGTTGACCTATATTGATAAGCTCATAAAACTATTTAGTTTGAGACTCTGGTGCAGCAGCCCACCAAATCGCAGCCAACAACAGAGCCTGCAATATCAGCCTTAAGCCTAATAGCAACTCCGGTATTTTCGGGAACAGCTGAGGATTAAGCCACATATAGACGTTTGCAGGTGTAACAGTAATTGTCAGCACAAATAAGCCAATACCTGCACATTTACGATACTGAACATGCAGCAAACCCAGCGCACCAAGTAACTCAAAAAACCCGCTGATGTACACCGCTTGAATACGCAGCGGCAAAGACGGCGGGACAATTTTCAGAAAAAAGTCCGGGGCGATGAAGTGTCCGATGCCGCCGACGAAGAACCAGGTGAATACCATCAGTAAGGCGATTTTTTTGCTGGTCATGGTTACTTACTAATTGCTTATTGATATTAACTTGCGCGATAAAATTAAGCTGCTAGCGGAGAACGGCGTGCATTGGCAACTTCCTTGAGTAGCGTGCGAAACCAGATATGGGCAATATCTTTATCGACAAATTTATGCCACTGCATCATCTCTACCAAGAGCGGAATATCCATCGGAAGTGGTAATAAGCGAATCGGGAAATAGTCGGCGAACATATCTGCCAATCGGGTATGCATAGTGGCGATACGATTGGTACCAACTAACAATAATGGCAAGGAACTAAAATTACTGGTACTGACTTCAACCCGCCTTGCAAAGCCTGTGCTTTGTAAAAACCATTCTTCAAAACTAGGCTGCGCTTTACCAAATTTGGTCGAGACGTGCGCCAGACTCATATATTGATCCAGCGTCAAACTGTCACCAACAATCGTATTGTCCTTCCACACAACACAACTGTAGCTGTCCTGGAATAGCACTTCGCTAGCATGACCCTCGACTAAATACTTGGCTGGCATGATGAGTAAATCAATTTCGCCACGATCAAGCTGTATTTCGTGATCGTCGCCAGGCGCCATAATTTCGAGAGTAACATTTGGTGCCAGTTCACTCATCTTACGTGCCACCTCAGCCATCAGGACTGAAGTTGGATAATCTGAGGCAATCACCCGAAAATGCCGGGTCGATTCTTCTAAAACAAATCCTGGCTTGGTTTCGATGGTCGATTGAATCTGCAACAAGACCTCGCGTACTGGCGCTTCCAGGCTAGCTGCTAACGGCGTCATCACCATATTGCGACCAATCTGAGTCAATATTTCATCCTCAAAATAATCACGCAACCTTGCCAATACACCACTCGTTGCCGACTGGCTCAAATTGAGCCTTTGCGCAGCGCGAGTAATACTGCGCTCAGCCAGTAACGCATCCAGCGCTACCAACAGATTTAAATCAAGTTTATTAAACCGCATGCCTGTCTCCGATTTTTTTAGGTATTGCCGCAACCGATTTATACAATCAAGAAAATCGATTTTACACATATTGCCTACGTCCTTAGCATGCGGTATTGGCTTTTTTGTCAGCCAAAAAAATAATAAGGACGGAGACATGAAACTCGCAAGCTTAGCAAGCAGCAGTCGAGACGGGCAACTTGTTGTCGTCTCGAAAGATGGTACTCGAGCAGCATCAGCGCAAAATATTTCACCCAGTCTTATTTGTCTTTTAGAAAACTGGCAGAGTTTATCACCCGCATTGGATCGCTTGTACCAGTCACTCAACCGTGGTGAAGTCGCTGAGGCCTTTCCATTTCAGCCGCAATTAGCGACGGCTCCGCTACCTCGCGCACCGCAATGGTGTGACGGCTCTGCTTTCATCAACCATGCGCGGCTAATGGAAACTGCATTCCACACGCCACCGATTGCCGATCTCGATACGATTCCCTTGATGTATCAAGGTGCCTCCGACGATTTTCTTGGACCGCATCAGAATATTGCCTTACCAGACGAAGCACACGGCATCGACTTTGAAGGGGAATTTGGAGTTGTTTTGGATGAAGTCCCACTCGGTTGTCCTGTCGATCAGGCCCTATCGTACGTTCGACTAATCGTACAAATTAATGATGTCAGTCTGCGTCACTTTGGGCCACGAGAAATGAAAACGGGATTTGGATTTTTTCAGGCAAAGCCATCTTCCAGTTTTGCGCCTTTAGCAATTACTCCAGGTGAATTAGGTAGCGCATGGCGCGATGGCCGAGTTGCATTGCCCTTGCAAGTGCACTGGAATGAGGTCTGGTTTGGTAACCCGAATGGTGCAGAAATGAGCTTTGGCTTTCAGCATTTGATTGCCCATGCAGCCGCCACCCGCAAGCTGTCAGCGGGGACGATTATCGGCTCTGGCACGGTCTCTAATATTGAGAGAAGCGCAGGTTCCGCGTGCATCGCAGAGCGACGTGCGCTGGAAATGATTGAGCACGGTGCGATTTCAACGCAATTTATGCGCTTTGGTGATCGTGTTCGGATGGAAGTACGCGATGCTGCCGATCAATTGATATTTGGCGCAATTGACCAACGGGTCGTCAAATGTCCTGACCTAAGGCGCAGAAAATTATAAGCGTCCAATCAAGAATCTCACCATGACCAACATAAGCGCAACAAACCAGACAAGGAGACTACATGTCACGCCGTTTTGTCGATTTATCGATCTATCTTGAAAATGATGTTCTTTCCGATCCCCCGATGCTGGCACCAAAGATCGAGTATCAAACCCATCGCGATACCTTACCCGAATTTATGCATATGCTGCCGGGTACAAAAGTGGAGGATTTTCCCGATGGCGAAGCGGCTGCAGCTGAATGGGTGAGATTAACTACACATAGCGGAACCCATCTGGACGCGCCCTACCATTTTCATTCAACAATGAATCGCAAACTGGGAGAAGCAGAACGCTCCATCACGATTGATGAAGTGCCGCTGGATTGGTGTTTTCGTCCCGGCGTCAAACTCGATTTTCGTCATCTGCCCGACGGTCATGTTGTCACCGCAATGGAAGTTGACGCCGAGTTGGCGCGCATCGGTCATACCTTACAAGCATTCGACATCGTCGTCATTAACACCCGTGCAGGTGAGCGCTATGGTCACTCGGATTACATCAATGCGGGTTGCGGGATGGGTTATGAGGCGACCATGTATTTACTAGAACGCGGTGTCAGGCTGACGGGTACCGATGCGTGGAGCTGGGATGCGCCATTTTCATTTACCGCAAAAAAAATTGCAGAAACTGGTGATGTCAGTCTGATCTGGGAAGGTCATAAAGCGGGGCGCGATATTGGTTACTGCCATCTGGAGAAAATGCATAACTTAGAAGCCTTGCCTGGTAATGGTTTTACGATCAGCTGCTTCCCTCATAAAATTCGCGCCGCTTCCGCTGGCTGGACCCGTGCGGTAGCCATTTTTGATGATGCTGACTAATAATTTTTCGATTTTTTTATGAAATGGCAGCCAAATTTAAACGCTGCATCAACAAAGGACTAATTCATTATGTTTCGTTACTTCCCTACTAATTACGTCTGGAATCTGTCGGTTGATCTGGCCATCGAAATGGGTGCGCGCATCGGCGAGATCGAGGAAATGTGCGCTCCCCTGCTAGAAGTAGCACGCCAAGGTGACGATGAGGGCACGGTAAAATTTATGCAATCCTGGGTTGCGATGGGTGACAAGCTGGTGGATATGGCAAACGAGGATGTTGTGCTCGGACGCAGATTATCCGCAGGCGACAAACTCAATCGCGCAGCAATTTATTTCTTGGTAGCAGAGCGTATGCAGAGTCATGGGGCACCGGAACGGGTTACTTTATATGCCAAATCTCAAGCGACATTTTTGCGCGGCGTGGCGCTCTCACACGAAAATTGCGAGCGGGTAGAAATCCCTTATGGTGACAGCCATTTATCAGCGCTGTACGTCCGTGCAGACACCACTAAAGGCGCGGATGGCGTTGCGAAGCCAGCGCCATTACTGGTGCAGGTAAATGGCCTGGACAGTACCAAAGAACTGAAATACCGGATAGGTCTGCCACAAATGCTGGCGCGACGCGGTATATCGTCACTCATTGTGGATCAGCCAGGCACTGGTGAAGCCCTGCGTTTGCACGGATTGACAGCGGTGTATAACACTGAACTGTGGGCTAGTAAAGTAGTCGATTATTTGGAAACCCGTGCCGATGTCGATCATGCTCGCATCGGTATGGAAGGCGTCTCTTTGGGCGGTTACTACTGCCCTCGCGCGGTCGCTTTTGAGCCGCGTTTTGCGTGTGGTGTGGTGTGGGGTGCTAATCACGATTGGCGCGAAGTCCAAAAGCAACGCCTCGCACGAGAAGGGCAAAATCCAGTGCCCCACTATTGGGAGCATGTGTGCTGGGTATGGGGCGCAAAAGATGTAGACGATTTTATGACCATCGCAGAGCAAGTGCATCTGAATGGAATTTTGGACAGAATCAAGGTGCCTTTTTTAGTTACTCATGGCGAAGCCGATAAACAGATTGCACTGAAATATGCGCACCAGACTTATGACCAACTAGTCAATAGCCCAAAGCGCGAGCTGAAAATTTTTACCCCGCGCGAAGGTGGCATACAGCACAGTAGTTTCGACAACAGCGCCAATGCTGGTAATTTTATTGCTGATTGGGTAGCAGAAACTCTGAACGGACGGTTAGCATGACCGCGCCGGTACGGCGAGTAGTTACGGGCCATAGCGCCGATGGCCGCGCCATCATTATCAGTGACACGTCCGCGCCACAGGTGTTTGAGGTAGCGGCACAGCCCGGTCTGGCATTTACTGAAATTTGGCGCACGGACTGCATGCCAGTCAGAGTCGACAATGCGGCAGATCCGACCTTACGTCCATTGCAATTAGCACCAACATCAATGGGCAGTGTAATTCGCGTGACTGACATACCGCCAGAGTCTGAAGACGACGGAGCGCTTGACCCAGCTAAAGCAGCAGCACATTTTGCACAGCTAGGTGGCGCGAAGGCTTCAACAGGTAATGCCGCGGCACCGCATCCTTTAATGCACAGGACTGAAACCGTTGATTACGGTATGGTATTGGAGGGCGAAATTTATCTGGTGCTGGACGACAGCGAGGTATTGCTGCATCGAGGCGATGTAGTGATACAACGCGGCACCAATCACGCATGGGCAAATCGGTCGGGCAAATCGACACGCATGTTATTCATTCTGCTGGATGGAAAATTTGCCGATGGACTGAACTGAAATGAGCCAGCACTTAATTCAGCACCAAGTACAGCACCAAACACAACAAAGAGCACAGCCCCAGGCATTATTTTCTCTCGCCGATAAAGTGGCACTCATCACAGGTGCGGCCAACGGTATAGGGCGTGCAATTGCCTGGCAAATGGCGCATGCCGGTGCACACGTATTACTCAGCGATATTGACAGTGCTGGTGGTTCAGCGCTGGCGGCAGAAATGACCGCCGCTGGCTATGCTGTGGCGATATTTCCATGCGATATGGGATCACGGTCAGAGATACAAACTTTGTCCAGCGAAGCGCTAGCAGCCTTCGGGGAAATTGATATATTAGTTTGTAACGCTGGAGTCGCGCCCCATGCCGGACCGATTGCTAGTGCTTCTGACCGGGACTATGAACTGACGATGGAGATAAATTTACATAGCAATCTATAGCTGTGTAATTTACTCATTCCACAGATGGCGGCGCGTAACAACGGTAGTGTCATCATCATGTCGAGCATTGCAGGTGTCAGGGGTAATAAAAATATCGGTTTGTATGGTTTATCAAAAGCGGCCAGCGCTCAACTGGTGCGTAACCTTGCAGTGGAATGGGGGCCGTCGAATGTCCGCATCAATAGTATTTCGCCGGGGGTGATCGATACTGCGTTTGCTAAACCGATCTCAGCTCAACAAGTTTTGGCTGCGAAACGGATTGCGCTGACACCATTAAGGCGCTTTGGGCAGGTTGATGATGTGGCAGGCGTTGCAGTATTTTTAGCCACACCGGCAGCGGCATTTATAACCGGGCAAAACCTGATTGTTGATGGCGGCACTACCATCGGCGACGGTAATTAAATCTCCACTCTCAAGTTCGCAGCAAAGGGTATTAAATGCATATTTTGATCACAGGTGCCAACGGCTTTGTCGGTACCGAATTAGTAAAGCGCTTACTAGAAAATAAGGGCGATACTGAGTTGCATAACTTTGATCAGCTCACCTTAGTTGACATGGCATTCGATCAGGTAGCAACCGATGCTCGTGTTCACCAATTATGCGGCAGTATTGGCAATCCCGGTGTCTTGGTACAAGCGCTTCGACATCCGGTAGACTATGTATTCCATCTAGCCAGCATACCGGGTGGTGCAGCGGAGACCAACTATGAGTTAGGTCTTAACGTCAATCTGCAATCGAGCTTACAGTTGCTAGAGCTTTTACGTGTTCAGTCACTGCAAGGTGCGGTAGCAAAATTAGTGTTTGCGAGTAGTGTTGCGGTCTACGGAACCGTATTACCAGACTTAGTTGACGACGCGAGTTTGCCGCGCCCGGTTCTCAGTTATGGAACACATAAACTGGCGATAGAATTGCTGCTGGAAGATTACAGCCGACGTGGCTGGATAAATGGATGTGCATTGAGACTACCGGGTATTGTGGCACGGCCACCCGTGACCAATGGGTTGACGTCAGCATTTATGAGTGATATTTTTTGGTGCTTGCGAGATGGCCAGCCGTTTACTTGTCCGGTCTCGGCGCAAGCAGTTATGTGGTGGATGTCACGTGATTGCTGTGTCAATAATTTGTTGCATGCAGCGAGCTTAGAACCGCAACAACTGGCAAACCGGCGGGTAGTTACTCCACCAGTATTGCGCTTGACCATCAGCGAGTTAGTCGACCAGCTTGCGAGCATATTTGGCGCAGATCGCCTGAGCTTAATTAGCTATCAACCCAACCCCAAACTAGAAGCCGTGTTTGGCGCTTATCCACCGATCAATACCAGCACTGCCGAAGCAATGGGATTTAGTCACGATGGCTCCATCAAACAATTGGTTGAAAATGCAATAGGGATTGCTACTAACTGATATCCACCTCAATCAGCGAGTTGTATCGGCTGTGTGGGAATAGGAAAAATAACTCATAAAAACAATATACTCCCTATATTTTTTATCCAAACTCCGATACGGATCAGAAAATATATGGACAACTAAAATGTACTGAATGGGAGTATATTTTATTACTTCTATAAATTTTATCGGTTGAGCGCTCTAAACCATCCGTATTCGAGTGACAGCCTCTTCATTACGAATACAAAATCAGCGCGATAAAAACTGGGCTTTTAACGCGCCAGTAATTTATACTGCCACGCCAGCAAACATCACATGCTCATGCGCCATGAGTACAAAAGTCGAACCTGACACCAACAACTGGCTCAGCGGACTTGGCAAACTAGCGTCTGATAATGCAAGCCAATGCTCACCCAATGCTAGCGCTGCCTCGTCATCTTTTAACCATACCTCGTCGATCAGATCAACACTTATAGCGTGCCCGGGACGTTGCAATGTCTGATTACGGATCACACGATCGATACCGCTACTCGCATCAGCCAATATCGTTTGCCAAACGTCGTCCGTTGCGGAAAGTAATTCATCAACTGAAACACCCTCAGCAACCCGATAGAAGACAAATAATTTACTGGCACTTTTAGCATTGTCCTTATTACTGTCATCAGCGGTGTTAGTGTCAGCAGCAAGCTTGATTTTTTCGATCACCGGCATTTTGAGTACGCTTGCCTGATCAACAAAGCGATCTTCATCTGGCTGTAAATGCTCCAGATAAAATGGTGCAGTGAGTGCTGCCGCAGCCTGTTCGGGATGATCAAACCAGACTTGCGTGACAAAATCACGGCCAATAGAAAGCGTATCCGGCATCGCCCCTGAAAAAACTACGGGGACTCGAAAACTATTTTCAAAAACGTGATTTTGTATATACCGTCTTGGCGCTAAATCAGGTGATTTACCGATAAACTGTACTACATCTGCACCGTGGACATTCTTCATATAATGATGTGCCTGGCGCAGTGTCATGCCTGTGCGACGGCGTCCAACTATCATCATCTTGATCATACTATTTCCTTTGATATCGTTATAAAAATATGCCGGATTTTCCCAGATAAATATACCAAGGCAAACCTAGACAGAATAAAATTTATACCAGCGCTACTTTAGGATCTTCTGACAACGTCACTCGACGAAAACTCGCCACCGCAAGTATCGCGATCATAACCGTAGCGATACCCAGACTTCCATAGCCAGCGTTCTTAACAAGCGTCCCGCCTAAAATTGGCCCTATCGCAGCACCAATCATTAACATCGCTGGTGTGGATGCTGCAGCTCGACCAGATGGATCAAGTTTAGATAAAACGCCGAAGGCAAACGTATGGGTGAAAATCAACAAGCCAGCGAACACCGAGGTCGCAACAGCGTAAGGCATAAAGCTTGTGCTCTGCGTGATCGCCAGCGCAATTACAGCTTGTAATATGGGACCGATCAACAGTACGCGATATGCCGAAAACCTGCGTTCCAGCAATACCGCCAGCGGTGCGGGTAATAAATTCACAATACCGAGTGCGATCAAAACGCCCGACACCGCCGCGATACCAAAACCACGATCCATGCCGATGCGCTCGACAAAACTAAAGATCATTGACTGTACTAAAGCCATACAACCGACGCCAAACACCATAAACCAGACACGAGGATCAAGCCTGTCTTTTGTTAAATTTGATCGTTGATTGTTGGCATTAATCACACGATTATTCAGGCGCTCAATGGCAGTATAAGATTGAGGAAAAGCTAAGGCACTCGCCACCGTAGCTACCGCCATGACGGTAGCAAAAAGACGAAATAATACCGGGCCGCCATATTGAGTAACCAACGGCGGTGTGACGATGAAAAATCCCAATGCGAATATCCCAATTGTGATTCCTACAGTAGCAAACAAACGATGCGGCTGAATACTGCGGCCGATACTACCGTGGGTAAAACTTAACGCACAGCCAGCAGACATACCCGCAATCGCGTGCAACAACAACATAATGACAAAATCATGCGTGAAAGACAGTGCGATAAAACTCAGCATCGCCAGTCCAAACCCGAGCGCAGCAGCGATGCGTCCGTTTAAGCGACTCAGTCGTGGAGCAAAAAACAAACTACTCGCCACTGCGCCAAACAGAAATAATGTCACCATCCCACCTGCCTGTTGCGCATCAAAGTGATAATATGAAATCAGCGCGCCAACCCATAATGGCAATGCCACCAGATCAAGCATCCCCGCGCAATGTGCGACCATTAATACAATATGTCCTGACCTGCTATCTGCCTTCGTCATACTTGTCTCCTGTTTGTTGCATTATTAATGCATTCATTACGCTATTTAGCGTGATCTTATTTTTATATTTTTTCTGACTACAACACTTATTTTAGTGTTTGGTGTTTTGCACTTTATTAGATTTGCTGCCAAATACAACTTTTCGATATCAATTTAAATCGGTTCAGCGAGCGCCATCAACGATGCGCGCATGATCTTGGTATGTTCTTGTTTATCACCGCCGGATATCTCGATTTCACCTAGACGACCAGAGTTTTCTACAACCATGCGGCAACGTTCAAAGCGTCGTTGCTGGAAGCGATCAAGACCTCCTACCACACTACTAGCACGTGTTAACTCTTCAGCTAAAACGATACCATCCTCGATTCCGATGCATGCGCCCGACGCTAAATGCGGTGTCGTTGCATGTACGGCATCACCAATCAACACCACGCGTCCGGTAAACCATGGTTGCGGCAACAATAAACTGACTAGGGGACGATAAATGACCTGGGACTGAGCCGTGATTTGCTCTCTGATCTGTTGCATCAGCGGTGCGGAAAATGGCGCCAATAAATCACGCAACATTTGCGGTTGCTGATCGGTGGGGATATGAGTATTGGTCTCGCGGTCCTCGGTGACAAATAAATACATTTCACTGGCGGATACCGGATTAATACCGGTTTTGATTTTCGGCCCCATCCACATTTTAGTATTAACTACATCAGCAGGCCGTGGCAATACAGCGCGCCATACACCTTGTCCTGTGTAGCTAGGCTCTGGTGCATCCGGAAAAAGCAAACTACGTACCTTTGATTGCAAGCCATCAGAACCAATCACGACATCATACCGTTTGCAACTGCCGTCAGTCGTCTGTACATCAACACCATCAACGTCTTGTTCGATTGATGTGAAGCTACACCCCAGACGTACATCAACACCAGCACGTCTAGTCGCAGCAGCCATCAACTTAGCCAGCGCGGGCCGCATAATACCAGCGCCGCCCGGAACATCTGGCCCGGCAAGACGTGGTGTCGGTAAATGACCAACATGTATATCAGTCGCTGTATAAATATCTAAGCCGTCACTGCCATAACCTTCTTGTAAAAACTGATCGAGTATTCCCAATGTGCCAAAGGCGCGCAGAGTGGCGCCGCCTAGGCTGATACCAGCACCATAAGAATGCCAGTCCGCATCAATCTCAACCAGATCAACCTGTACTCCGCGCTTGCTTAGCTCGATTGCCGCTGCCATTCCAGAAAATCCACCACCAATAACAAGGGCAGTACGTACAGCTGTAGTCATTTTAAAACTCCTTAATTGATCTTTAATTCTTCGATAGTTATAGTCTGTTATCACTCAAATCAGCGCAGCGTAAATCGCCGTTCGCGAGTATCGTCAGCGACACTTTTGTTAAGGTTTGTCCCAGACACGGCCCCAATAAACATTTACCCGTCACAGGCTCAAACTGAGCACCGTGAGCAGCACAGATGACACGTGTGCGATCAGCATTGAAATACTCATCCTTGCGCCAGGCAAGCGGGGTATTGCCGTAATGCGGACACGCATCCCTATAAGCATGTATCTCACCTTGATAACGCAGTACAAAAATACCCAACTGCGCAAAGCCCTTACTGGCGCCCTCTATCACCTCGTCTGCATTACAGAGATACATGCCGTCGCTCATGGCTAGTGCGCCCCGGATACGACTGGCGCGCCGGAAAGTGGCGTATCTAAAGTAGCTTTATCTAAGGTAGGCGTATCTGATGGCAACTTAGCTGGAAGCGGTCCACCCGGAGCCCATTTTTCACGATGCTGAAATAGAAAAAGCTGCGATCCATCCGCGCCCATCGGTGCCTGGCGCGCCACCCATTGATCGTCATGCAAATCCATATCTGCATCGTATTCAACATGACATCCGAGCGGACTATTGAAGTACCAAAACCAGTTCGATCCAAACAAATGACGACCCGGCCCCCAAAACGACTGATAACCCTTTTCTACAAAATGAGTACCAGCCAGCATGACCTCAGTCGGGCCTCCCATATGAAAAGTAAAGTGCTCACAGCCGGTCATAAACGGAGGAGTCTGAATCAGAAATAAAGTATGATGATCTACCGTTCCTGCTGGACGCAAGAACGGGCCTACGCCAGCAAAGCGGTCGGTACAAACAAAGCCGATACGAGCATAAAAAGCCTCTGCTTTAGCTGCGTCTGGCACAAAATAAACGACATGCGACAAGCTCCTTGGACGTGGCTGATCGTCGGGATCAAATGCGATTTTATTCACAGCACGCTGGGGCGCTGCACCTGGCGCATTGACTGCCTCTGCAGGCAGCGAGATAGCGCGACGCACCGTAATCTGAAAGCCAAGAGCAAAACCAGAATCGTCGACTACCTCAATCGAGCCATCATCGAGCCTGAGTACCTGACGATCTCGTTCAAGCTCTTCAGTGATCGCATTGAGTGAAGCCTGATCGGTTACACCATAAATCGTTTTTCTTAGCATGGTGGCGGTTGGTAGCGGTGCAGGCAGTGATACGTCATTCCGGTGTGCCAAAATAATTGCAGTACCGTCCAACGCTTCAAAACGGTTATTGCCAACTGGTGTCAGACCATAGTCGGTCAAATATTGGGTACATGCCGCCAAGTCGTCAACACCAAAAACAAGAGCGTCTGGTCCGATAATATTCATTGTGATAAGTCCTTTAAAATTAAGCTTGTACAAATTGGGATGAGTTATTTTTTTCAGTAAAGTAAATCAAAAACATCAAAGACATACGCTTGCTTGATCACTAGCAGAAGATCGTGATCAAGTCCTATAAAGCGGTAACAGAATTGGTTAAGTTGTCGGGTGCTGTTGGTGTTGCTGACGTGCTTAATGAGTTAACTGAATTTCCTGAATTTCCTGAATTAGCTGAATGCGCCACTGCAGCTAATGGCATAACAGGTCGCAATAAAAAGTACGCTAATGCAGGTAATAAAACTAATGCGCCGAGCATGTTCCATAAAAACATAAATGCCAGTAGCAAACCCATATCTGCCTGAAATTTGATGGGACTGAAACTCCAGGTCACCACGCCGATTGCCAGAGTAACCCCCGTCAGCATCACGACCTTGCCCGTAAATAGTAGCGCCCGGTAGTACGATTCCGAGAGACTTTGACCTTCCCGCATGCGAGCCAGCATAATGCTGAGGATGTACAGCGCATAATCGATACCGATACCAACACCCAATGCAATCACCGGCAGCGTTGCAACCTTGACACCCATGCCCAGAGCCACCATCAGCGCCTCGGCCAAGATCGAGGTCAGCATCAGCGGGAGTACCGCGACCACCACCGCCCGCCATGACCGGAAGGTAATAAAGCACAACACAATCACTGCGGCATATACCAATAGCAGCATCTGACGCCACGCATCATGTACAACAATATTGGTCGCAGCTTCTATCCCCGCGCTACCTGCAGCTAGCAGAAATTTTGTGTCGTTAGTATCGTTTTCTTTGGCAAATGCTTCCACATGCTGGACTATCGCTGTCAATGTGTCAGCACGGTGATCCCGCAGATAAACATACATCGTGAGTAAGCCACAGCTGTCGTTATATAAGCCGCGCGGCGCTCCGGCGGTGACGGTATTGAGCATCGCTTGATTGGGTAGAAATGCGTACCATTTTGGATTGCCTTCATTCAGACCGGACAGCACTCGACGATTGAGCAAAGCCAACGTATTCGTGCTCTCTACTCCATCTAGCTGACGTAACTCCCACTCCAGCGCATCTACTTTATTCAGTGTCTGGTATTGCGAGCAAGCGCCCTCCGGAGTCTTCACCATCACTGCCAGCACGTCGCTAGAAGCGCCGTAAGCAGACGTCATAAATGCAACGTCTTTGTTATAGCGGCTATCAGGACGTAACTCCGGCGCGCCTAAATCAAGATCACCTATCTTCAAGTGTGTGCTGGCGACATATCCACCAATGCCCATTAACACCGCGACTACCACGGCACCGGTAGCCCAGCGACGTTGCGTAAAGCGATCCAATAGCGCCCATAGAGGATGCCTCACTTCACCGGCAGCATCACCCGCTTCTGCACGTAAGCTGCGCTCGGCAGCGCTGGCACTAACGCCGCTATAACTGAGCAAAATCGGCAGCAAAATCAAATTGGTAAAAATCAATACGGCCACACCTAAGCTGGCGGCAACTGCTAGTTCCCGAATCACCTGAATATCGATCATCAGCAATACGGCGAATCCCACCGCTTCGGCGACTAGTGCCGTGAATCCAGCCAAAAACAAGCGGCGGAAGGTAAAGCGTGCCGCGACTAATTTATGCATCCCGCGACCAACATCTTGCATGATGCCGTTCATTTTTTGTGCGCCATGACTCATACCGATAGCGAAGACTAAAAATGGCACCAGTATCGAATACGGATCGAGAACATAGCCAAGCATAGGCAACATTCCAAGCTGCCAGACCACAGCGATCAGTGACGCGGCAACCACCAGCAAAGTGGAACGTATGCACCTTGTGTACCAGTACACCATTAAGGTGGCGATGAATACGGCCAGCGCAAAGAATGCGAGTACCGTTTTGACGCCCTCAATCAAATCGCCAGTTAGCTTGGCAAAACCAGTAATATGGACCTTGACACCACGCGCCTCATACTTAGTGCGCAAGGCTTCGAGCTTTTCAGAAAAACTACGGTAATCCAGAGGTCGCCCTGCGCTATCCTGATTGAGCAGCGGCACATAGATCACGCTAGATTTTGCGTCCAGCGCTACGATCTGACCGATCTCGCCGGAGCGGGCAATATTTGTGGCGAGCAATTGCAGCGACTGGGCAGAACCATCATAAGCATCAGGGATGACTGGCCCCCCTTCCAGACCATCCTCAGTGACACCAACCCAACGTGTGGTTGGCGTCCATATCGACTTCATCTGAGTTCTGTTGACGCCTGGAAGTAAGAACACCTCATCGCTGAACTGACGTAGGGTTTCAAGATAATTCTTGTCATAGATGGTCAAATTACCCGGGGCGTTTACCTGATTATTTGCGACCGCGATACGGACAGCATTACCCAGCCCGGTAAGATCATTCTGGTGATCCAGTAAATGACGAATATACGGATGTTGAGAAGGAATAGTTTTCTCAAAACTGGCATTTAGCTCCAGTTTGCTGGCCTGCCAGCCGAGCAAAATCGTGATCAGCGCGCATACTGCAACTACGATAAGACGATGATTAAACAAAAGACGCTCGACCAGCGAACCAGACCGGGGATCAAAGTCAGACAACTGCCCCGACCCGATCGGAGAATGAGAGGAAGGCATCATGGCTTAACTCCGGCCACGGCTGACGCTAAGTCTAGGCCAATCGCGCCTTGCATTGTCAGCGCAAGTAATGAGCCATCTCGACGTACAAGTACTGCATTTAAAGGTGGTAAAAGCGGCGTTTTTAGTGGTATTAAAACACCATCGTGCCCCTGTAGAATAACGCTGGCCTGATTGACCATGACTAAGGAACCATCCGCCCGCAATGCAGATCCTGTGATCGAAGCGGGCATTGATACGGGCACCTGCGACCATTGACTACCGGCATCAATACTGCGCCAGATATTGCCTCGCAAACCAGCGACAACAATCTCATTGTCGTTTGGTAGTTCTAGCGTAAAAAAACTACCTTTGTATGGCGTTGTGATACGTTCAAAATGCTGGCCACCATCGATTGAGCGTAATAACAAACCTTGCTCACCAGCGATGACAATTTGCTGGCCTCGCGCACGGGCTGCATAAAGGTGTAAACCTTGCGGATTATCGGCAGCAGACATGCGTGAAATCCAGGTTTTTCCACCATCCTCAGTCGCAAAGATTAAGCCGTACGCGCCCACTGCGATTGCGCGACGTGCGCCAATGACTAATACATCTAAAAATGGCTTATCAGGACCATCCGCAACTAGCCGCAAGGCAATTTTCTCTGTAATTAGATCACCAGATTTTTGCGCCGTTTCAAGTACCATTTGTGCTGCAAGACGGCCGTCAAATTGGCGTGTCCAAGTAGAACCTGCATCATCACTGGTCAAGATAATACCGCCGTGCCCGACAGCAATCCCATGTGAGCCATTAAATCGCACAGAGGTCAATGTCACACTGACTGGAGCTGGCACCTGACGCCAAGTGGCGCCATCATCCTCAGATAACACGATCACGCCACGCTCACCGACCGCAACCAACCTTCCGCCAACTTGAGCACCGCTAAGCAGTACGACCTTTGCTGCCTGGCGGGACGTGAGTGCCGGACGATCGAGCGCGTCACCAATGGGCGTCGCTTGCGCAGATATCGTAATTATCATGAGACTTAGTGCGAATGACTTAGCCACGGCTGGCAGATAACGATTACAACAGTTCATCAGCGCACACTCTCGCTTGCCATCGCATCCGGTGTGAAGGTGCTGTCTGAATAGCGTGGCTTGACCGCGTAATGCACCGACTTACTGTTATAGAGATCGCCAACGTAGGAGTTGCCTGATAACAGATCATTGAAGCCGAAAGAACCAATCACGTTACCCGGCAAATCTGGCGCAACAAAACTAGCCGACCAAATTGTTTTCCACAATTGACCGTTTGAATCAAAGCGATCTGCCAGCACGCAAATCCAGGTGTCTTCGTCATAGTAATAGCGGCTCTTGGCAGCCGGATGGCGCTGACCTGCGCGTAGCGCCGCATCAATCACCCATACCCGATGCAATTCCCAACGCATGTAGCTTGGATTGACACCTGTCTTACTCAGCACTTCTGCATCGGCCTTCGGTTGCAGCATTTTGTTCACGTTATACGGAACAAACATTTCTTTCTTACCGGCGATTTTAAATTCGAAGCGATCCAACTTACCTGACCAAGTCTGTACCTCATCAAAACTCATTAAACCTGCGGTCACCGGGGATGGCGTGTCACAACACGGATTAGGTAACTTACGTACCCGGCGCTGCCCCGTCAGATACACCCAGGCTTGGGTTTTAGCAGGGTCGAGCTGATCGCGACCAGTAATAGCTTCACCAGCGCGGATAGGAGGACCTACGTTGACTAATCGGATCAGTTGAATCTCGGGCGATTTCGCAAACGATTCTAAAGTAGCCTCGGGATAGTAGTAGGGAATCTGAAAATCAATAATGCCATCCGTGGTCATCACAGGACGGCCATCGGCAGTAATTTGGTACTGTGTTACCTGCGACTGAAACGAAGTACCACGCCAGCGCAGCATATGATTCCAAATCACTTCTGCACCATTTTTAGGAATCGGGAAAGGAATACCACCGACGACATCAGCCGCAACATCGCCGACCAATTTGCCGCGTGTCGAGTTCTTCAATGTATTGTCATAGACCCATTGCGGCGCGGCAGCAGTGCGATGCGTTGGATAAACATCCACCCGGTAATCCGGATATTTTTTTAATAGCGCTTTAACGCCATCAGTCAGCCTATCGGCATATTGATCCGCGTTTTTAGCAGTGATTGAGAAGATTGGTTTTTCATCCTTAAACGGATCGCCGCGACGCCCTCCCGCTTTATCGCCTGCAATAGCAGTCGTCATACCACCAGTCCAGGCCGGGATGCTGCCATCTTTATTGCCAGCTTTTTCAGCACCGAATGGGGTTAATTCGGTCTTTAACTTAGCCGCTTCTTCTGCAGTTACACCAGCCATGACGGGCAGAGTTACTGCACTCATCATCATGCTAATAATGGCGGTGAGGATGTGATTATGATGATTGTTGCGATTGAATTTCTTCATGATGTTGTCTCTTTATTTAATAGTCAAAGCAAAGGCAGACCGACTTAGAAAGTCCGGCGCACGCTAAGGGAGATATAGTTGCGGTCGCCTAGCGGATTACCATCACTGAATTGACCGAGAGCGTAATCGTTGTAAGGTTTGCTATCACCGATATAACGCGTGTAATTCATCGCGAATTGCCATGTATTAAGGTAATTACCTTCCAGTCCAATGTTTGCGTTGCCGGTGCCTTTAGCACCCCAGGCAGTCACGCTGGATCGACTATCAAGAGAATAGCGAGCACCAACGGGTACGCTCAAATCCAAGCCCGGCAGCACCTGACGATAAGTAGGTGTGTAGATCAGCTGCACAATGCTGGCATCACGAGTACGACCCTGATCAATCTCATTTTGAGGATCGGTTTTACTCAATACGCGGTTCCAGGCAAGCTCAGCAACCAAACCGCTTTCTTGCGCCAAAAAGTTAGCGCCAAAACTACCCAACATAGACAAATTGAAGTGCGCAGTACGACCCGTAGGGTTAATCGGACGCGGCGCGCTAGCCGGTCCAAAGTACACCGCGTTATTGACGGTCAGTGCCATGTTGTCGCGTACGGATGCCTCAGCAGAGACATTGAAATCGCCAATGGAGCGCGAAGCACTCATACCCGCAACTTTGATGTCGCTTCCAAACACGTAAAACCACTGGCTATCCGTCGTCTTGGCGCCTGGGTTGAGGCGCGAATAGAGCTGGCCAAATTTGTCGTTATATTTGGCGTAGAAAAAACTCAGATCAGTCTCATCAATCCGCCATTTCAGCTGTAAACCAAACTGCCCGTTATTACCTGGACGGACATTCGCACCCGGCGATGCAACATAGCTACCGGCGACAGGGCCAGCAAACGCAGGAATATTCACGAACTCGGGACCAGTCGCATTCCAAGGAACATTCGCGGTAGAGAAATAACTACCAGATGGCGGATCTCTGCTCTCTTTCCAGCGAAATTGAACATATCCGCCCAAGCTAATATTGGGCTGAATTTGCCATTGAGCAGACAACTGAGGAACGGGCATTGCAATTTCTTTAAATTGTGCATTTGGAGAGGACAATAATTTATTGATGTCTACCGGACCTTGAGCAGCGGCCACGCCGTTATCGCCAAAGAACAGGCTTTCGCCATATAAAATGGTGTGCTGGCCAAGGCGCGCTGTGAGCTTGCCCGCATTGCCTAAGTCAGTACTACCGAATACAAAAGCATCCAGCACTTCGGCCTTACTACCGGCAATTTTTCGTGTGTAATCTGGGAATTCGTTGTATGGCACCTGACCCACAGTGGGATCATTTAGGGCGTCTGTCTTGCGATTGTATGCCTGGTCGTACCATGCGGCAGCACTTACGCGTAATCCGTATTTGCGTTGGAAAACCAGGTCGAATTCAGAGAGCAAATCTACCCGCTCAGATACAAAACCCCGTTTGCGAAAGTTTTGATCACCGGCGTTCAGGTTCAGCGCTTGCGGCGCACCAGACGGACTAAATGAATTGGTCAATATCGAATCAGCATCGTTAAGGCGATAGATAGTGCTGGCTTTAACGGTGTTGTCGAATCTTAACGTCAGGTCTGGATTGTCGACTTTGATTTCGCCCGCGTGGCTAGCAACTGCTGAGAGTGCTACACCCGCCAAAGCGCATTGATTTAGCACGAGCCTAAGCTTGCGCTTGCTTGATGATTTCTGCATTGCTGTCTCCGATTTTATATTTTAGGACTGACGCAAAATTGTCCCAGCAAGGCGTAGCGACGACGACAGTACTTTGGTACGGCTAGTCGCTGCAACGCAGCTGGGGCAGTTTTGCGTAAGTCCCTTGTTTTTATCCACCTCGTCCGACCTTACTTGTGAAGGTTTTTGTATGACTGTGTGGTGGATGAAGAGTACGAAGTCCGGAGGATTCGGTAAAACAGTTTCTATCGATTGGAGATATTGGGATTTTCAATACATGCATTTATAGCATCGAAATACCCTAAAGCGAGCAGTTCAATACCTGTATGTGTTCACCCACAAAATCAATTGGCTAGCTATGAGCGAGAACCTAATTGTGGAGCAGTAGCTGTGAGAAACTAAGCAAGTCGGAAATTTGATTAAGTCATTTAAGGCAGAACCAAGACGACTAACGCAAAGATAAGATGTGGTTTTTTTGCTCAAATAGTTACTAGGGCATAGAGAGTAATAATTTCTAGCTGCTAATCAGCGTATCCCGGGGGTGAATATTGGTAACACTACGTCAAGTCAGGACTTACGCAAAACTGCTACAGCTGCGTAGCAATCCCATTCTTACCAAGTACGAAGCTAAAGTACTGGCCTTGTCGCTACTTCTTGCAAGGAGAATTTTGCGGAAATCTTAAATGTAAAAAAGAAGTGATTTTAGCAAAGAAATACTTAGCAAAAATCACGTTGAAAAACTAAGTCAATACTCATAAAAATATACTCCCAAATATTTAATAAAAAAACCACTAAAAATACCAATAAATATATGGACAATTAATAATTACTCCTACGGAGTATTTCTAAACAGCTTATCGGAAAATAAGCCATAACATGTAAAATCCGGTCTTATCTCGCTACAGGTCAAACACCGTTGCGATCTAGTAAGCTAATTTTATCTTTGATCGTCTTGAATTTTTCGTGCTCAGGTAGTGGTGATTTTTTCTGACTAATCATTGGCCACTTGCCGCTACTGGCGAGCTCTGCATTGATGCTTAAAAAATGTTGTTGTCCCGATGGCAGATCGGTATCGGCAAAGATTGCTTCAACAGGACATTCTGACACGCACACGGCGCAGTCTATGCATCCGTTGGGATCAATGGCTAAAAAATTGGGCCCCTCGATAAAGCAATCGACAGGACACACTTGTACGCAATCAGTGTATTTACACAGGATGCAAGATTCGGTAACGACGAATGTCATAGTAAGTTCCCCTTGATCTTCATTTCTCGACAAAGGCGCGTTCGATGACATAGCTACCTTGATGTTGCATCGATCCTTCATCAAAACCACGACGATGCAATATCGCCACCAAATCAACTAGGACCTCTGGATTGCCGCAGACCATGACACGGTCATGCTCTGCGTCTAAAGCTGGTAAACCCAGTTCACGCTCTATCGTACTGGCCTCTAGTAAATCCGTAATACGACCTTGCTGAGTAAATGGCTCACGCGTCACGGTAGGGAAATAGCGAAATTGATCCGTTACCAGATCACCAAGATATTCATGGCTAGGTAACTCTTGTTTGAGGTAATTGCTATAACCAAGTTCGCTGATATAGCGTACGCCATGCACCAATACAATATGTTCAAAGGCCTCGTAGTAATCAGGGTCTTGCACGATACTCATGAAAGGCGCCAATCCAGTTCCGGTACATAACAGGTAAAGATTTCTACCGGGTCGTAAATTATCTTTGATCAGTGTGCCAGTCGGCTTTCTACCGACCAACAAAGTACTGCCTACCCTTAGATGTTGTAGTTGAGAGGTCAAAGGACCATCAGGTACTTTGATGCTATAAAACTCCAGATGCTCTTCATAATTCGGACTTGCAATACTGTATGCCCGCAATATCGGTCGCCCTTCGATTTCCAGACCGATCATCAAAAACTGTCCGGACTGAAAGCGTAAGGCAGCGTTACGCGTGGTTGTAAAACTAAATAATGTGTCGTTCCAGTGATGCACATTGAGCACGGTTTCTCGAAGCAATGCTGGGCTATTAGTTAAACTCATTGTGTGCTTTCATTCTTAAAATATGGCGGTAACGGTAACGATAGCGGTCATGTTTATACTCATGTCTTTTAAATTAGCGCCGCAGCATGCTCATCCGCTGATCAATCAGGCCGGTACAGGAATACGTTCTACTCTTGCCGCTACACGTTTATGCCAAGGTGTTCCGGCAATTGGATCGCGCTCCATCACGCCGGTTAATTCATTGAGCGATACGCCTTTACGTTCGACCACGCCATCGGCGCGGCGATAATCTAAACCTAGTCCGTTAGGTAGAGAAACATGGCCGGATTGCAGTCCCTCTGATAGCTCAACTTCTGCGTCGGCGCTGCCGCGGCGTGTCGTTACTCGCACCCAGTCACCCGGCTGACAACCTAAGTCAGCGGCATCTTGGGGACTAATCCGCAAGGTTCCAAAGCTGCCTTTCTTATGCCAGCTGCTATCTCTGAATGTGGTGTTGGAGGTTTCGGTACGACGTTCGCCAGCGGAGAGTATGAAAGGATATTGCATGTCAACAGTAGGGCCGCCTTTGCTGATTTTTTCGATTTCAGGTAATAGCTCAGGTATCCATAAATTGATACGATGATCCGGGAGTCGCACCGCTTGCCAGCTATGTTTGTATTCTGCAATAGCGTAGACCACGCCCGATGGACTGTTGACGATCGCGTTGAACAAGCGGTTAGCCGCTAACACAGGATGTCCGCTGAAACCTGCGCCAGCGGCGGCCTGCGGCTGCTGACGGATATACATCTGACAGATCCCCCATAAAGCTGCGGCAGGTGCCGCTGCCTTTGTCATTTGTTCACCCAAGGTGCGATAAAGCACGACAGGCGCATTCCGGGCTACCCGCTTATCGCGCATAGATTTCCATGCAAAAGCGAGAGCGTAAGGTAGCAAACCTAACTTAGCAGCTTTGCGTAACAAGCCGTATTGCGCAGGTCCTACCGCTCCCAGTGCCTCGACCAGACGGGCATGGATTTCTGCTTCTGACAAAGTGCCTTCACGCGGCGCAAACAAGGGATGCCGTAAATGAAAGGCATTTTTTGGCACTTCTAAATTAAAGAAAGCCGCCTCCGCTTTTTCAAAAATACTAGACGCTGGAAGTACGTAGTCTGCCTGCAACGCGGTTTCTGTCATCGCCACGTCTAGTACGACACTCAACTCTAAAGCGCGTAAAGCTTCGCGCATTTTTTGGCTATCTGCTAAGGAATGAACCGGGTTGGCGCTTTCGATCAACATCGCCCGGAAGCGTTTTGGATGATCCGTAAGAATTTCTTCAGGGATCACATTACAAGGGATTAAACCCATGATCACTTTGAATCCTGTTACAGGACTGGTGCGACCAACTCTGGGCTTGGCAGATGTAGCTTGTGAAGGCGTTTTCGGATTTTTGGTTTTTTTACTTTGATCCCGGCCAGACATAGATAAGCCCAGCAAAGGGACGAAAGAGTTGTTGGTACCTTGGCGTCCATAATTGCCCGTTAATAACCACACCAGACGATTTAGATAGCTGTTCAGCGTGGAATGCATATTCATCTGTACGCCAAGATCTTCTAACATCGAGACACTTTTTGCATGGACGATGCGGCGGGTCGCGCCGCGTATCAAATCCTCGTCAACACCACAAATTTGGGCGTATTCAGGTATAGAAATTTTGCGTAATTCGGCGGCGATGTTGTCATAGCCAGTGGTATGTTCTACATGCCACTCCATCGGAGCCAAATTATCTTGTACGATGATTGCTGCCATCGCCATCAAGCACCAGGCGTCTGTACCTGGTTTGACTGCGAGGTGATAATCCGCCATTTCTGAGGTTTCGGTCTTACGGGGATCAATCACAATAATGCTGCGGTTTGGATCTTTCTGCATATCTCGCAAAATCACACGCGCTCTTGCAAAGCCATGCGACTGCCAAGGATTTTTCCCCAGGAAAACTGCCACTTCAGCATGCTCAAAATCACAATGCACGCCAGACCCCATCATCTTGCCCTGCACCCAACCCTCGCCAGTTTTTTCTTGTGCTAAGGCGTTAGAACGATATTCAATACCCAAGGCCTTAATCGTGCTATCTGCATAAATGCCACCCAGATGATTGCCTTGACCACCACCTCCGTAATACAAAATACTTTCGCCACCATGCTTGCGTTTAATCTCGGTAAATTTTTCTGCGATCTCACGGATCGCAGTGTCCCAGTCAATCGCCTCGTAACTACCGTCGGCACTTCTGCGCATAGGCGAAGATATGCGGTCAGCGCCATTCTGGTAATAGTCCATACGCTGCGCCTTTTCGCATAAATATCCTTGCGAGACTGGATGCATCTTATCGGCACGAATACGAATAATCCTTGACCCCTCGGTTTGGACTTCGAGACCACAATTGAGCGCACAAATAATGCACGCTGTTTTTTTCCACTCCACAGGTTCTGAATTAGTCATTTGTCGCCTCGAACGTTATAAAGGATTATTGGATAGTGATCGTTATCCTATATAATGTTAATCCTAGCGTCAATAGAAACGTCAACCTAAATTTCAAATTTATATGCGCTATTCGAAGGAACACAAAGAAGGAGTCCGAAGTCAACTGCTCTCGGAAAGTGGAAGCTATGCAAAAAAACATGGTTTCGCAGCAACAGGTGTTGATGCACTGGCGAATGCCGCGGGGCTGACAACAGGTTCGCTCTACAAACACTTTAGCAACAAGAGCGATCTTTTTACTGCCGTGATCACAGCAGAAATAGGTCGCACTGTGCAGGTTTTTGAGAACATGAATCCAGATGATATGGGAACCATCCTTAAAGCACTGGCGAGCTACCTCAGCATGCAGCACGTACACTCACCGGAGACTGGATGTCTGCTGCCCTCACTCACAGCAGAAGTAGCACGCGCCAATGACGATGCGCATCTAGCGTTTGAAGCTGGCATGCTCCGGTTCAAAGATGTATTAAAAGAAATGACCGGATCAGATACAGTCGCATGGACAGTGATCGCACAAAACGTCGGTGCAGTCATGATTGCCAGAGCTATGCAGCACGAGTCAGCAAAAGAAGAAATCATTAATGCGGTGCGAACCACCGGTGCTCAACTTTTAGTCGAAGCGTTTGAAAAGAAATAACTTGTAAAACTTAAGAAAAAAAACGCAGCCTTTAAGGGCTGCGTTTTTACTTTTGTATTGAGAAAGTCCGAAATTAAAACGGAATATCATCATCCATATCAGAAAAATTCGGTGCCGGGCGTGATGCTGGTGCCTGACGTGGTGCAGATGATGGCGCTGGTGCGCTTTGGCGTGGTGCTGATGGGGCGCCGCCGTACTCATCCATCGGTGCACCGCCGCCCATACCTGGACGTCCGCCCAACATTTGCATGGTGTCTGCTTTGATGTCGGTAGCGTATTTCTCTACGCCGTCTTTGTCGGTGTATTTACGCGTGCGAAGACTGCCTTCCACATAGACTTGCGAACCTTTTTTCAGATATTGACCAGCGATTTCTGCCAGTTTGCCGAAAAAAGTAATGCGATGCCATTCGGTCTGCTCTTTTTTCTCGCCGGTGGCTTTATCTTTCCAGTTTTCTGTAGTGGCAACGGTGATGCTGGTCATGGCGTCGCCGCTAGGCATGTAACGCGTTTCTGGGTCGCGTCCGAGATTGCCGATAATCTGGACTTTATTGAGGGATGCCATGTATTTCTCCTGTTGTTCGCTAATTAAGTTCACTAAGTAATAGTGATTATTTGATGAATTTGACAATAACTCTGGCTAAAACCACATTCAGCCCATTCAGCCATCTCGCTGTTTAGCTGATTGAGCATTTGCCGCCGATTATAAGCCAGACAAGCTTAGTAAAGCGTTTCAGAATGCTCTTATCCATTCGTGACGTTGCCATACAGATATGTCAAACACGGGACAAAAACAAAGTCCGCAGCTTGCACACGTCAAATTTCAAAAACCCGTTATAGTATCAGGTTGCTTGTTCCCGAATCAAAAAACCGGGGAGCCAAACCATCCTTACGGAAAGCAGTTGATATGACACAAAATACGGTCAAAGTTCGTGCAAAATCGGCCAAAGCAGCCAAGCCTGCTGAAATCGACTTCGATAAAACTGGCATCCCCGCACCTAAGCGTGACGAAATCCGCATTCGCGGTGCGCGTACACATAATTTAAAAAACATCAGTTTAGATTTGCCACGCAATAAGCTGGTGGTCATTACTGGTTTATCCGGCTCAGGTAAATCGTCTTTGGCGTTTGATACTTTGTATGCAGAAGGCCAGCGACGTTATGTCGAATCACTGTCAGCTTACGCACGACAGTTTTTGCAATTGATGGAAAAACCGGATGTCGATCTGATTGAAGGTTTGTCCCCTGCCATTTCGATAGAGCAAAAAGCGACCTCGCACAATCCGCGTTCTACCGTCGGTACGGTAACTGAGATCCACGATTATCTGCGCCTTTTGTATGCCCGCGTCGGTACGCCGTATTGCCCAGATCATCCAGAAAATCCATTGGCAGCGCAGTCTGTATCGCAAATGGTGGATACCGTGCTGGCAATGCCGGAAGATACCAAGCTCATGATTTTGGCGCCCGTGGTGTCCAACCGCAAAGGTGAGCATGTTGATTTGTTTGAGCAGATGCAAGCGCAAGGCTTTGTGCGCTTCCGCGTACAAACTGGCACACACCCGGCCAAGATTGTCGAAGTGGATGATCTGCCTAAATTAAAAAAGACGGAGAAGCATACGATCGACGTGGTGATTGATCGTGTCAAAGTCAAAGCTGAGATCAAACAACGTCTGGCAGAGTCATTCGAGACCTCACTGCGCATCGCCAATGGTCGCGCCTTGATTGTGAATATGGACAACGGCCATGAGCAATTATTCTCGAATAAATTTGCCTGCCCGACTTGCGGTTATTCGCTACAAGAATTAGAACCGCGCCTGTTCTCCTTCAACAATCCTATGGGTGCTTGCCCAGAGTGCGATGGCCTCGGCCACATCGAATTTTTTGATCCGAAACGGATTGTTGCCTTCCCAAATTTGTCGCTGGCCAGCGGTGCGGTCAAGGGCTGGGACAGACGCAATCAATTCTATTTCCAGATGTTGTCCAACCTGGCGGCGTTCTATGATTTTGATATTGATACGCCGTTTGAACAATTGCCAGAATCTGCTCAGCAAGTGATTCTGTACGGATCAGGTAAACAGAATATTCCCTTCACTTACATTAATGAGCGCGGTCGTACCGTCATCAAAGAACATACCTTTGAAGGCGTGATCGTCAATCTGCAACGCCGTTACCGCGAGACAGATTCGATGGCAGTAAAAGAAGAACTCGCCAAGTTCATCAATGAAAAGCAATGCCCTAGCTGCGACGGTGCACGTTTGCGGATTGAGGCTCGTTACGTCAAAGTCGGTAACGGCGCGCAGGAAAGAGCGATTTACGAAGTCAGCGCCCTGCCTTTGCGCCAAACCCTGAGCTTCTTTGAATCACTGACTTTAGTCGGTGCAAAACGAGAAATTGCAGATCGCATTATTAAAGAAATCAGCTCGCGTCTAACCTTTCTCAACAACGTCGGTCTGGACTATCTATCTTTGGACCGCAGCGCCGATACACTCTCCGGTGGCGAGGCACAGCGTATCCGTCTGGCGTCACAAATCGGTTCTGGTTTGACTGGTGTGATGTATGTACTAGATGAACCCTCGATCGGTTTACATCAGCGCGACAACGATCGCCTGATCGATACGCTAAAACATTTGCGTGATATCGGTAATTCTGTGCTGGTAGTCGAGCATGATGAGGATGCGATCCGCTGCGCCGACTTTGTCGTTGACATGGGCATCGGTGCAGGTGTGCATGGCGGTGAAGTCATTGCCCAGGGTACGCTAGAAGACATCATGAAAAGCGAACGCTCGCTGACCGCGCAATACCTGAGCGGTGCCATGGCAATCGCCGTCCCTAAAAAGCGCACGACCTTTAATCCGGAAAAACAATTCGTGATCTCTGGCGCACGAGGCAACAACCTAAAAAACGTGACGCTCAAGTTACCAGTTGGCTTACTCACCTGTGTGACTGGCGTATCCGGCTCTGGCAAATCTACACTGGTCAATGACACCTTATATCCTGCCGCTGCGCGCCACTTATATGGATCGCAAACCGAGCCTGCCGCGTTTGACAGCATCAGCGGGCTAGAACATTTTGATAAAGTCATCTCGGTCGATCAAGCACCGATTGGCCGCACACCGCGCTCCAATCCAGCTACTTATACTGGTTTATTCACACCGATACGCGATCTGTTTTCTACCGTGCCGGTGGCCAAAGAACGAGGCTACAGTGCAGGACGTTTCTCGTTCAACGTCAAAGGCGGTCGCTGCGAATCCTGTCAGGGTGATGGCGTGATCAAAGTCGAAATGCATTTTTTACCCGACGTGTACGTGCCTTGCGATATGTGCCACGGCAAGCGCTACAACCGTGAGACATTAGAAGTCCAATACAAGGGAAAAAATATCAACGAGGTGCTGGGCTTGACGGTAGAAGATGCGTATGAATTCTTTAAACCAGTTCCCGTCATCGCACGTAAACTACACACACTGCTAGACGTGGGCCTAGGCTACATCCGGCTGGGACAAAGTGCGACTACGCTGTCTGGCGGCGAAGCACAACGGGTAAAATTGTCCCTGGAATTATCCAAACGTGACACCGGTCGTACTCTGTATATTTTGGATGAACCAACGACGGGTCTGCATTTCCATGATATTGATTTGCTGCTCAAAGTCATTCACCGTTTGCGCGATCAAGGAAATACGGTTGTCATCATCGAACACAATTTAGACGTGATTAAGACCGCCGACTGGATCGTCGATCTGGGACCAGAAGGCGGCGCAGGCGGTGGCCTGATTATCGCAAGTGGTACGCCAGAGGATGTTGCAGCAAACCCTGAGAGTGTGACGGGTAAGTATTTACAACCCTTGCTGAAGAAAAAAAAGTAAAACTGCTTGTCCAATGATTCTGCGGCTTCTGGCGTGATTTTAAGCCAGAAGCCGCAGAATCATTGGACGCTCTATTTTGATTTTGTCTAAAAAATTTTAACCGGAATGTCGCCGCGGAATGCGTCATACGCCCCGTAGCAAGCGATAAAAAATAGCAAGGTGTACTGGTCAGCATGGCGCACCATACGGTTATTAATTATAGATAAGCGAACTATGTGACCTGTTGATCTACAAGATGACGTGTAAAAAATTCAAATCAATTCAATCTATCAACTCACAGCTAATGCACTATTTTTGCTGAAATTATTATGTCTATCCGCCTCATAGTCGGCCTCGGCAATCCTGGCCCTGAATACGAACAAACCCGCCACAATGCTGGCTTCTGGCTGGTTGATCAACTTGCGACAAATGGTTTGCAACGCGATAAAAATTTTAACGCGCTGGTGGCTAAAACCAGGCTTGCTGGCGAAGAGGTCTGGCTGTTGCAACCACAAACATTTATGAATCGTTCTGGCCAGTCGGTCGGTGCGATTTGTCGGTTTTATAAAATCACGCCAGATCAAGTATTGGTGGTGCATGATGAGCTGGATATTTTGCCGGGTATTGCCAAGCTTAAATTAGGTGGTTCGTCTGGTGGTCATAACGGGTTGAAAGACATCACCGCAGCTTTGGGGACACAAGATTATTGGCGCTTGCGGATAGGTATCGGACATCCACGTAGTCTGAACTTGCAACAAGGTGTTGCTGATTTTGTTTTGCATCGCCCGCGCAAAGAAGAGCAGCCTTTGATCGACGAATCGATTGCCAAGAGTCTGGAGATCATTCCTATGCTGGTCGAAGGAAAATTTTCTGCCGCGACAATGCAGTTACATACCGTGAAATAAAGTACCTCCTATGACATCCCCCATACAAATCCGCGCCGGAAAATTTGCTCTCGAACATATTCGTCAACACGGTTTGCAGGCGCGCGACATCGCGGTTATACCTGCTGCTGCGGGTGGCCCTAAAGGGTTGATTTTGCAGGCGCTGGATCAATGGTTATTTGGAGAATGGTTGCCAAGTGCACCGCGCGAACGTACTTTGATCGGGGCATCCATCGGTGCCTGGCGTATGGCGGCGGCGAGCCACGCTAATCCGGTGGCGGCGTTCCAGCGCCTCGGTGATTTGTATTGTGAGCAGCGTTATCCTGAAAAACCTTCAGCCCAATATGTGACGGATGTTTGCGTTGAATTGCTACAAAATTTTATCGGTGGTTACGAGCAAGAAATCGTACACCAACCGCTACACCGTCTGCATCTGCTGGCAGTACGTGGCCGGGGCTTTTTAAACGCACCACAATCGAGTGGCAAAGCTAAAGCGGGATTTGTGGCAGCGACGTTTTCGAATCTGGCATCGCGCTCTAAACTCGCTAATCACATGGACAGAATGGTGATTGGCGACGTGCGTGATCCGCTGTTTTGGTTGAAGGCAAAATTTGATGCGTTCGATACCCATTTCTCGTCATTAACGGCAGATAATTTAGCCCCGGCCTTATTGGCATCGGGTACCTTGCCACTGATTATGGAACCTGTGCGCCATATTCCTCATGCGCCGACGGGTACGTATTGGGATGGTGGGATTATTGATTACCATCTGGCGCTGCCTTACTCGCGTTTAAGCGGTAACAAAGAAGGTGGCTTAGTGCTGTATCCGCATTTTACCGACCATATCGTGCCGGGCTGGCTAGATAAAAGTTTGCCATGGCGACGCGCCAGCATAGGCAAAAACCGGCATTGGCTGGACAACGTGATTATGGTGTCGCCATCACCGGGTTTTCTACAAACTCTGCCACGCGGCAAGGTACTCGACCGGAAAGATTTTTTCTTTTACGGTAGCAATCATGATTTACGTATTCATCATTGGAAAACCGCGATAGGAGAAGGCGCACGACTGCGAGATGCGTTCGCTGATTTTATTCAACGGCCTGATGTAAGCCAAGTATTGCCGCTGTAAATCTGCGGCGTTGAATGCAGGTAAATTAAGAAACGTCTGACGCAAAAACGGAACGCTACTCGCTGGCATTCACATGGACCCAGATGGCTGGAGGTAAAACATCAAGACCTCTCAACACAGAGACACAGAGCCACAGAGAAAATCAGGAGAACAGCGCTAAAACCTGTCTTTCTCTTCCTTTATTGTTCTCTGTGGTGAGAGGTTTTGGTTTTTGCGTGAGTCCTAATAAGAATTGTTTTTCTCTGTGCCTCTGCGATCAAATATTTTTGATTGTTAGTCCTAAGCTATCACTACGATGCTCACTCAGTTTTTACGTCATTCTGGCTAACAGATTCAATATCGACCTTGCGGCCACGCTGGCTTAAAGCGTCTCTCAGTAAATACTCCACTTGCGCATTACTACTCCGAAGTTCTTGCGCGGCCATACGCTCGATCTCTGCCCAAAGTGCAGGATCGATGCGTAACAAGAAAGATTTTTTCCCGGGGCTGGCCATGATGTTTCTGATCTACCTGAGTGAGCGACTTAATTGGTGAACTTAACTGGCGAACTTACTTGGTAAGCTTAGTTACTAAGCTTATTTAATAAGCTTATTGGCATAATTTGCCAGCGCGTTGTTCAAAGCGGCACACAACACCTCAGGTTCGGCAGAACCTAACCTCAGGCTGGAGCCATCTGCTTTGGTAATGCGCACCGCGCCTTTTCCGGCGGCGTTGTAGAGCATGCTCTCTTTGGTAAAGCGAATACCCCAGCCTTCTATCCAGCGTGATTCACATTGCTCTATCTGACGGATATCAGTCAGCGCTAACTTCCATGCGGGCCAGCCAAATAAGCCGAAATACCAGCGCAAATGGGTATTGTCTATTTTGACTGTCAATCGTCCCAGCAAACCCAGCACCATAAAATTGATCGCAGCAATCGTCAGCAGCGCGCGCAAACGCGCGACTGGATCAAGCCCCATGGTTTTAACTGCCATCATGATTAGGGTCACTAAAGGCAGCATGATCCAGAGGACTTTCATCCATTGGCTTTGTTGGTATTTAATTTCGTTCACAACATTTTCCTCAACAATTTTTTTTTGATTCTGACTAGCTGGCAAACTTATTTAGCTACTTTGTTTGACTACTTCGTTAAGCGACTTCATTTTGCTAGATTAAGGTACTGGAGGTTGATCGCGCACACCTGATGTTGCATCGTGCGCACTGGCTACGGCAGGCGTGACTGGCACAAAAGGACCTTGCAGACGGAACTTGGAAAATCGCTCGACTTTATCCTGACCAAACCAACGACCTAAAAATGACAACCCAAAGAAGCATAAAATCAGTGCCAAAACGGAGGCGACTAAGACACCGAAGATCATCAACAATGGATGCATATCAACCCCTCAACAATATTCATCAGGAACACAACTTCAAACCGGCAGACTCAATTGTAAAGCGTACCGGTATTAATAATCGGCTGCGTCTCTTTATCCGAGCAAAGCACGACCAGCAAATTGCTTACCATTGCAGCTTTGCGCTCATCATCTAGCTCGACGATCTTGCGTTCAGACAAACCCTTGAGCGCTTCTTCTACCATCGTCACCGCACCATGTACGATCTTTTTACGCGCACTGATAATCGCATCGGCTTGCTGTCTGCGCAGCATGACTTGCGCGATCTCTGGTGCATAGGCCAGATGCGTGAGCTTGGCATCTTCCACATCAATCCCCGCGACTTCAAACCGGGTATGTAACTCTTGTCGTAAGGCTTTAGTCACCTCATCTAAACCAGCACGCAAGGTAGTCTCGTGCTCCGCCAGATCATCGCCCTCGTCATACGCATATTGCGATGCGAGATGACGGATCGCGGTTTCGGCCTGCACATTCACAAAGCGCTCGAAGTCATCGATATTGAATAAGGCCAGCGCCGTATCTTGTACGCGCCAGACAATCGCCGCACCAATCTCCACCGGATTGCCGCGCTTATCATTCACCTTCAAAGTTGGCGAATTTAAAGTGCGAGCCCGCAAACTGACTTTGCGTACCGAATACAAAGGATTGGCCCAACGCAAACCCGCGCTGCGATCGGTGCCGATGTACTTACCAAACAAAGACAACAAGGCCGCCTCATTCGGTTGCAGCATGTACAAGCCCGACAATAAAAACGCACCCAATATGCTGATCAGCAATTTACCAAAAATCGGCAGTACCACTGGCTCCAACGCATTGAAACCAGACCAGGCCCAATAACCACCCGCCACGATCAAAAACAAACCGACGGCCACCATCAGATAACCATCTGGCGAGGAATGAATGCGTTCATGCATCAATGACTTGCCACCGACAACTTTACTTGCTGTGTTCATATTATCTCCGTTTGAATGACATCAAAGTGATATCACTTTAGTAGCACTGATTGGAGATGTCAAGGAGAGTTTGGATTATAAATACAGGCGTTTGAATGGAAATAACGATTGCGGATTGCAACGATTGATCAAATTATTGAAGGAGAAATTCATATACTACCCCCATGTATTTTTTTATCCTCCAATTAATTATGGGCAGTCATAGCAATTTTATTTAAAAAAATTGGGAGTATATAAATAAAAGCTAACTGATATTTTATCAAGCTAGCATAAAACGCCACATAGCCCGATAGTCATACAGCCTAAGCAAATAACCGGAACACTCAAAATTGGTGCTATGTGGAAAGCTAACGGCTGCTGAGAGAGTAGTAATTAAGTAGGCAAAGGTAAAAATGCGTCCCCACCATCTCTACCAACTTAAGCTACCGCCACCGATCTGAATCACTCGGCCACCAACTTGAATATGCCCTTGATCAACTTTCAAGCTGAGTAAGCTGGGGCGGTTGATACTTCTGGCCTGGTGAATAATGACATCGAGCGGCTCGCTGCCATTGGTCGCTAACCACCATCCGCCAAGGTTGGCGCAAGCAGAACCGGTGCCCGGGTCTTCGTTGACACTGCTGTCACCTGTCATCCAAAAATACCTTGCCTCAAATCCTGCGCCGGTACTGGCAAACACATAGGTTTTGGCTTGTCCGTTCAAATTTTTACTAAACCTTGCCATTAGCGCTGCATCGGGGCGGCAAGCCTGTACGTATTCTGCGTTGGTCAGCGGAATCATTGGTTGCTCAGTGCCACAATCGACCCACACAACTGGGCCAGAAATCGCCTCGGCAGGTAAGTTCAACATTGCTGCCAGCTCGCTTGTGCTTGCTTGCATAGCCCGGTATTTGGGAGGATTGGCAGCTAGAGTCCAGCGGTCATTGTCTGCCCAAACCGGTATCAGGCCCGCCTGCATTTCTATTTTAAATTGCTTACCTGCGCCTAATAAATCACTGACTACCTGAGCAGACCCCAAGGTCGGATGTCCGGCAAACGCCATCTCATACGTGGGTGTAAATATCCGTATGCGTGCTGCAGCCTGGTCCGATGGCAATAGAAAAGTCGTTTCCGATAAATTGAATTGTCTGGCAATCAGCTGCATCTCTGCATCAGTCAGTGCGCTGCCATCTTCGATCACGGCAAGAGGATTGCCACCAAAGCTGGTCTCGGCAAAAACATTCAGTAAACGGTATTGAATCGTGGGCATAAGTGATTGAGATATTGGTGATCTGAGATTAAACAAAGAGTCTGAGTTTGCCATAAACATCGAGTTTGAGCCCGAGATTCAGTGCAAAAGTATGTCCGGGCTTCAGTCCCAGATTAACTATCTATACAGAAAGTCAGCAGTTAAACCATGATTCTGCAAAACTCATTATTTCTTATTGACCGTCGATCTAAATATTGACCATTTTTAATATACTCATATTGAGTATATTTAAATCGTCTAATTTTTTATAGGACAATACGGCATATTTCTATAAAGATAAGGGGAGTATGTTATTAATCCCGCGTCAGAAAAAGCGCATGACCGCTAGCGTTGAGGCTGTTATTTAACGTTTGGTATCAAGCTAAGATATTTCGCTAAGATACTTTTTCAGGGCTTACATAACATTATCCAGGCAAGGCGCGGCGATGAAGACCGTACTTCCTTAGTACTAACGAGAGCGACAACGCAGCTGGGGCGGCTTTGCATAAGTCCTCTTTTTATAAAAAATGAACTAAGATGCCACTCGCACTCTATTTTGCGACTCACACTCGCCTGCACTGCTGATTATGAAAACAAAAATCCTCACTGAATCCCGCGCCATGTGGCAACTCGCCTGGCCCGTCCTGATAGGTCAACTCGCTACTGTCGGCATGGGTGTCGCCGATGTGGCGATGACGGGGCATGCCAGTGCCAATGATCTGGCCGCTGTCGCGCTGGGTGCATCTTTGTGGGCGATGGTGCTGGTCACCGTGATGGGTGTGATGATGGCGATCAATGCGATTGTGGCGCATGAGGTCGGGGCTAATGCGCATCATAAAATCCCGCATATCGTCCGCCAGTCCTTGTGGATGGGCCTGGGCGTGGGTCTGGTGGGATATGTCTTGCTCAATCTGTCCACCGTGGTATTCGATCATATTTATCTGGAAGATAGCGTACGGGATAAAGCCGCGCAATTTGTGCATGTGATCAGTATTGGCTTGCCGCCTTTTGCCTGTTACCGCGCGCTCTATGGCTATACCGCCAGCCTGAACCAGACCAAGCCGGTGATGGTGATCGCGCTATTTGGATTGGCTTTTAATGTGTGTATTAACTGGTTGCTGATTTATGGCCATTGGGGCTTACCAAAATTGGGCGCAACAGGCTGTGCCGTAGCGACTGGCGTCGGTATGTGGCTGATGTTGGGAGCCATGGTCTTATGGATTAAAAAAGCACCGGCCTATCAATCAACTTACCCGTTCACACATAGAGAACCTGCACACTGGCCAGAGATACGCAAGATGCTGCGCATGGGCTTGCCCATCGGGGTGACCTATTTTGCGGAAGTCAGTGCATTTTGTGTGATCGGCTTACTGGTGGCACGCTTTGGTGTAGTCACGGTATCGGCACATCAAATTGCCTTAAATTTTTCGTCCTTAGTATTTATGGTGCCGCTGAGTTTTGGTATTGCCTCGGTAACACGTGTCGGTCAGGCGATGGGGGAAAATGACACGCAACGTGCCCGTTTTTCTTCTTGGGTAGGCGTAGGTTTATCGCTGGGATTTGCGGTGATATCGGCGTTGATGATCACCCTGTTCAGGCAAGAAATCGCAGCGGCGTACACCAGCGATGTCGCCGTCCAGCAGGTGACGGTCAAGCTATTGCTGCTGGCAGCGATCTTCCAGTTATCCGATGGTGCTCAGGTCGCCGCATCATCCGCAATACGAGGTTACAAAATCACCCGCACGCCGATGCTGATCCATCTGACAGCGTTCTGGGGTGTCTGTATTCCACTCGGTTGCATACTCGGTTTGGCACCTGAGTGGTTCCCGCTGCGGCCAGCAGAACCAATGGCTGCCAGCGGTTTCTGGATATCGCTAGTCGTTGGTTTAACGATTGCTGCCGTCTCGCTGGTAATCTATTTGCATCGCGTCTCGACTAGGTATTTGAAGAAAAATACTGCGCTCGCTTAATCAAAGCCACCAAATCAAAATCGCCGCTGTTTATTAAGTTAAGAACGTAAGTTGAAAACGTTAAACAGCGGCCATATCTCGTCTAATTAATTATTTAAATAAGCGCTAAACAAGACACGACAAACTTATTTTTTCAAAGCGCTATCCCAGTGTTCGGCAATTTTGCCGTCCTGAATACGGAACATGTCAAACCAGGTCGTGGTATATTTTTTGGTGGCATCTTTGGGATCGTCATACTGACGGACAAAACTAAGAACGACCATATCGCCATCGCCAACGATGGACACAAGCGGTGCTTTAATCTGCGCAGCAATCGGGGATGGTTTAGTAAATTTAGAGAAAAAATCGATAAACGCAGCGCGTCCTGAGTGCACATTCGGATTATGCTGAATATACGATTCGGTCAGATATTTGTCTGCCAAGTCCATATGTCCACCCTCAAATACCTCACGCCAGAAGTCATACACTAGGCGCTTATTTGCCGCAACCTGGGCGTCAGGGCTTGCCAGTAAGGCGACTTGATTTGGATTTGCTTGCACCGCAACCTGAGCCTGCGCTGACAACGGCAATGTAAAAGCACACGCCAAACCTAAAGTGATTAACAATTTAGTCAAAGGATTCTCCCTAAAATAATTGACGACCAGCATGATTGCTAGGCGCATCTAAAATATATGAGTTTAATTTCAAAAATACCAAGTAAATTGTAGCAATTTTTTTCGGGCGTCATAAAAACCCACGCCAAGCTGAAAGAATATCCGCTCACCAATTCAGACGAACTCCATCCTCAGCGTCAAAACCGCCTGAATAAGCCGATGTTCCGGTAAAATAGCGGGCTAATCTAATCACATCTCACCTCTTCGGTAAAATATCATGAGTCTCAAATGCGGCATCGTCGGCCTGCCTAACGTCGGCAAATCTACTCTTTTTAATGCACTGACCAAAGCAGGCATCCCGGCAGAAAACTATCCTTTCTGCACGATCGAACCCAACGTCGGCATGGTAGAGGTACCCGATCCGCGTCTGGCGCAATTAGCCGCCATCGTTAAACCAGAACGTATCCAAAACGCGATTGTTGAGTTTGTCGATATCGCTGGCCTGGTTGCCGGTGCCTCTAAAGGCGAAGGCTTGGGTAATCAGTTCCTCGCCCACATCCGCGAAACCGATGCTATCGTCAACGTCGTGCGCTGCTTTGTAGATGACAATGTGATCCACGTCGCAGGCAAGGTCAGCCCGCTAGACGATATCGAAGTCATCCAGACTGAATTGGCATTGGCCGATATGAGTTCGGTAGAAAAAGCCATCCACCGCGAAAACAAAAAAGCCCGCTCCGGCGACAAAGACGCCGCCAAACTGGTCGCTATATTAGAGCGCATCATGCCCGCGCTGAACGACGCCAAACCAGTGCGCGCATTAGGCCTAGATGCAGAAGAAATGCTGTTAATCAAGCCACTTTGCCTGATCACTGCTAAGCCAGCGATGTACGTCGCTAACGTATCCGATACCGGTTTTAAAGACAATCCCTTACTGGATCAACTGACTGCCTACGCCCAATCACAAAACGCACCTATCGTCGCCATTTGTGCATCGATCGAAGCAGAAATTGCCGATCTGGATGACGCCGATAAAACCGATTTCTTAAACGATATGGGGATGGAAGAACCGGGCCTGGATCGCCTGATCCGTGCCGCATTCAAATTGCTGGGTCTGCAAACTTATTTCACCGCTGGCGTCAAAGAAGTACGCGCCTGGACCATCCACGTCGGCGACACCGCACCACAAGCCGCAGGCGTGATCCACACCGATTTCGAACGCGGCTTTATCCGCGCACAAACTATTGCGTTTGATGACTTCATCAACTTTAAAGGTGAAGCTGGCGCAAAAGACGCAGGCAAGATGCGCGCTGAAGGTAAGGAATATGTGGTTAAGGATGGTGATGTGCTGAACTTCTTGTTTAACGTCTAAATTGCTATGCTTGTTTCAGGTGACTTCATGAAATTAAGATAAATCCAAAGAAATCTGAAAATCATAATGAAAGCCGCGATAATTCGCGGCTTTTTTATTGCATGATATTTCATATAATGTCATAAGCATCCACAAAAAGATCGAATACAAAAATGAGTAAAAATTTCAATTCAACAGTCTCGTGCTCCGAGGAATAACACCATTACTTTTCGTTGAGCGACCAAAAAACTATCGTCTTAAATTAAGCAGGCGTTTGGGTAAAAAATTACAAAACCTAATTAGCCAGCGCATTTGCCATGGGAATACACAGATCGCCCGGCGCAACTGTATTGCATTAACGATGCGCTCTACAGCTTGCTTTTCTGACAAAACAAATGGTTTTCTGCTTGCATCGCCATTATTTAATTCTCGCAATTTGGCTGTGTTCACATAGCCAGGGACGATTGCAGTAACTGCAATTGAAAATGGTGCTAATGCGATTCGATACGTATCGCAAAGACTTAATACAGACCGTTTGCTGGCGCTATACAAAGATGCCCCGGGATAGTCTTTTAATAGCCCGGCGACTGACGAAATACCGACCAAATGTCCAGATTGTTGTAATAACATTTTTTTTGCTGCTAGCTCAAATGCGTGACTTAAACCGGACACGTTTGTTTGCAACATTCTCAAGGTCGTAGCAGCATCCAATTCTTGATGTCTAGTGTTGAAATAAAATCCGGCCGCCACTATCAGCATATCCAGTCTGCCATCACCAAAATCATCGATTGCATTTTCAATCGCCACCATATCTGCAATATCCAACTGATAGCATTTCAGTTTTAAATACGAGGTCTGCTGTGTCATTTTGTCTAAATCACGTCCGCAGATGGCTACTTCATACCCCGTTTGCAGATAGTATTCTGCCAAAGCCCAACCGATACCACTGGTCGCACCGATAATCATTAGCTTCATGTCTTTTCCCGATATCTTTCGTCGAATCATTTAATTCATGCAATATTTATACTAATCATTGTGCGCTGATCGTTTTAATTTAGAACCCTTGGTCGATTGGCGTGTTGATTTAAATGTGATCGCATGAAAAGATAATTTTTTGAAAAATTTGTGACAGCCTTTTTGCCAGACACGAAATAGTTAATTGCTTAAAAAATTGCCCGTAAATGCATATTTAATGTATGACTCTATCGCCGTCTGCCCTAGTATTAGAATCAACGAACAACAATAAATCAAATAAGGTTTTCAATTGATAGCAACGCTAAAATCCGCAACACGGTCACAAAGATGGTGTCATTTTCTAGCGAATGCATTGGCATTTTTACTTTGCTATCAAGCTAGTAATTTTTATGCCTATCAAGAAAATATTTCCCGCAATATCAAAATTTCATTTGAGACAAACATTCCATTTTTGGAATGGATGATCATCCCTTATTTAAGTTCTGGTATATTTTTTCTATGGAGTTTTGTACAAGTAAAAACGATTGGTGAACTACGCTTATTAAGTCAACGTCTTCAACTCACTACTATATGTGCGACTTTTTTTTTCGTCTTTTACCCACTACGATTTGGCTTCACCAAACCCGAAATAACGTCGCCGCACTTCGCATTTTTATTCCATTTTTTGTCGCTCGTCGATAAACCTTACAATCAACTGCCGTCATTGCATGTTGCCTACTGTCTTATTTTTTGGCATTCGTTACAGAGCAGCTACAAATATACAGTTCATCAATTTTTGTTGGCAGCTTGTCTCTTCTTGGTAGCAGTTTCAACAGTTTTCATTTATCAACACCATATATTAGATTTGCTTGGCGGATTGTTCCTTGCGCTAATAGTGCTACGAGTAATAAAAGGAAATAGTGCCGAAACACCTGTTGCCTTTTATTATGCGATGGCAGCATGCATAGTATTTTTGATCGGAGTAGTGATCGGTCGCAACTGGATTGCGCTCTACCTATGTCTGAGTTTGCTTTTAGTTGGCACAGCCTATTTCCGCAGAAATCGTTTTTTCCTACGCAAAAAAAATGGGCGGCATCCATTGGTAACCTGGTTGCTGTACGCCCCTTACCTTATTGGTTACCGGCTTACTTGGTTGGCAGTACAGTATATTGAGCGAAAAAACCCCGCTTTTATTCAGTTCTCTGACCAGTTGTGGATTGGCCGTCGTTTAAATCAAAAGCAAGCCGACTTGTTACCAAATATTTTTAGTGTGGTAGATCTCTCTCCGGAACTAAGTGAAACGAATAGCTTGCGCCGGCTGAATTACTTACATTTTCCGTTATTGGATTTAATGATTCCTGAATCGAAAGTGATCGAAGACATCACTAAAATTATCAATAGCGAAATTGCGCAAGGTCACTCCGTTTACTTACATTGCGCTATGGGCTATAGCCGATGTATATTTTTGGCCAATAGTATGATCTCCGAGTCAAATCTAAAAAGGCAACAATGAAACTCTCGATTTATCAACTCAAGCCACAATTTCAACGCCTTCTCGCGCCATTTTTAAAAACTTTGATAAATCGACGTATCTCACCGAATCAAATAACTCTTTTGACAATGAGCCTATCCGTTTTGTTCGGTATGTCACTAGTAATTTTTCCAAATAATCCTGCTTTGTGGATTGCATTTCCCTTCTTTATGCTACTTCGTATGGCGCTTAACGCAATAGATGGAATGCTCGCAAACGTAAGCGGACAAAAAACTGCACTAGGTGCATTGCTAAACGAAATTTGCGATCAGGTTTCTGACGTAGCGCTGTATCTGCCGTTTGCTTTACTGTTTGGAATGTTTGCACCTTTGGTAATTTTAGTCGTCGTCGCCGCGTTGCTAACTGAATTCGCGGGCGTCATCGCGGTTCTCATAGGACAACCCCGTAGATTTGACGGGCCAATGGGGAAAAGCGATCGCGCATTTTGCTTTAGCTTAATTGCAGTTTTCATAGATATCAAACTAGCGCCAATCTGGATAAACAGTTTATTAAGTATCGTACTATTTTTGCTGATCGTGACAATTTTTAACCGTTTGCAACAGGCACTTCAACAACACCGTCAAACCGTGCAACTGATACCGTAAAAATTCCAGCAATACCGATTTGTGTTTGAATTTTTCGACAACCGATTCCCGCGACTAAGGAATCCATTTCAATCTGAGGACGTGGACGCATGATCCAAGGGGAGCCTTTATGATTTTTCAACGTTTTGGCAATCATCAATAATTGCGGATGCCAAGGCTGCCCGGTATAGATGACATGACCTCCAACTCTCAATTGTTTTTGGATGCCTTGCAAAGATTTTATGATCAATGCATTTTCACTGAACAGCTCATATAAACCTGAGATAATCACAATGTCATACTGCTCTTCCGGTGTTACATAACTATCAGGAGAAAATGCATCTCGACATTGGTATTCAATTGGTGTGTTTAATTGTAAATCGGTGGCCAGTTGCTTGGCATTTTCTAAATTTTCCGGCAAGAAATCACGTAAAGTGACTTCAATATTTCTACCTTGAAAACGCTTTATGGTTTCTAGTACATAACGGCCACTGCCAGCAGCAATATCAACAATACGTAAGGGTCTGTCTTTAGAGTGCTGATCAATTAAAGTCGACAATAACTGCTGCATATGTACTTTTCTTTGCCGGATACCGCGCCAGCCTATTGCATCTAAATATCCGCGATCGATAGACTTACCTAACAATAGCTTACCTTTCGCTTGGTTTCGGTATACGTAATCCAAAGATGCGCCTGAGTCAAAACCATGCTCTAACCCAATCTTCATCCCATCACTCAACGGCCCCATAAAACCCAACATGAAACGTTGAATATCATAAAAACCTCTGGAAAAAAAATTGCCTAACTTACCCCTTCGTAAAGCCTGATATTCTTGAGCACTTGCACTCAAAGTGTCAGCTCCAGCGTAGTGTCCAACCTGTACTGGGACACGAGCGAAACAATCATCAATAAATTGACGAGATGCATCAATTGCTTGTCGCACTTGCTGTTCGTAAAATATTGCATGGAAACAATCTTTGATGACCACATAACGTTTTAGTTGTGAGGACAAACGTTCAAAAAATTGCAGCTGCGGCGTCTGCTCTACCACATAGTCTTTATCAGCTACCAACATAAGTATTGGTACATCAATTGCTGTAGCACTAAGCACGATACGCTTTGCAGTATCGGCCAAGCCTAGTAAAACACGTGCTGATATAGTTTTTGCGATCAGTGGATCTTGATCATAGTTATCAGCCTGTTTTCGTGAGTGAGTAAGCATTGACGAGCGAATGTAACTTGTGACGAACAAATCTGGCCTGAAACAGGTAGCGAAACGCAAACCAGCTTTTGCAAAAGGTACGTACAGTTTGATTTTAAATGCGGCTGCGGCCATGATCACTCCGCGCACTCGAGGAGCATAGTCGTGCAACCAAGTAGCAGCAATTACGGCTCCTACGCTATTTGCTACGATTAACATGTTCTCTGGCGCTATCTGATAAGTTTCCTGGATATGCAAGATAAAAGCATTGAAATCTTGAACCAAGATTTCAAAGCTTGGTGCATCACCTCGTTCGCCAGGCGAATACCCATGGCCACGCGCATCCCAAGCAAAAGCCCAGTCTCGTTGGCAACCGAATTGCTCTACCAACTCCTTAATCCGCCCAGAATGCTCATGACCTCTATGCAAAAATATCAATGCCCTTTGCTCACCTTCTGTTCGTGTGATCTTAGGTTGCCAATAGCGATAAAAAATACGCGTTTGATCGACACTATTAAATCCTGACTCTTCATTGATCCAAGAGTACATAGACGTTATTGTCATTTTTTAAGATCCAGTATAAGAAATGTGATTTACAAAATAAAGTAAAGGAGCAGTAACGACCAAACTATCGACTCGGTCCAAAATTCCACCATGCCCAGGGATCAATTGTGAGAAATCTTTAATGCCAAGAAATCGTTTTGCTGCAGAAAACATAAGATCACCAGCGAATCCACCAATAGAGAGTAGCAACCCGACGACAAGCAGATACTCAACAGTTGCAAGATGTAAATAGCTTCCCAATAAAGCGGAAACAATCAAACTTACCATTACGCCTCCTGCTAATCCTTGCCATGTTTTATTTGGGCTGATGCGACTAGCGATTTTTTGCTTACCAAAACTTTTACCGATTACAAATTGAGCCACATCGTTAAGTGCGGTCATTGTTAACAAGTAGAATAACCATGTCAGATTGACACGCTCGTCAAAATGTAACTGCTGGAGACGAATCAGAAAGCTAACCCCATAACAATTAACCAAAAACATTAGTAACAATAATTGATTAGCCGTACGTCGAAACCAAAAAAATAAAAAATGAACCAAGAGCAGTATTGGTATTTGAAGAAATACGTTATCCGAAGAAAAGTAACTCGAACTAATTATTAAGGTAAAACCACCAACATAAGCAAACAAAAAATATTTTTTCTGCCCGTTATGATGAGAAATAAGTTCGCGAAACGCCAAGCAACAAATTACCAATATTAATAATAGAGGTGCATAAGGATAGAATAATAAACTTATGGAAATAACTGGAAAAATTCTCCACCATGAAAAGACTTGGTCGCGCAAATGACTGGCAGGAGATGATTGAGTTTTGAGTGCGATGCCTATAGAGCAGATACTCAATCCTAAATATAATAAAACCATAGCCTTCCATATTGAATGGCCGCCAATTAAACTTGTACCTAACATCTATATTTATTTTCCCTATGAGTTACTAAATATCAAGACTAAAAATTTCTCAACCCTTGTAAGAATTTCAAATGTTTAAAAATTAATAATTATATTATCTAAAATATATTTAGCCCAAGAGAATTTTTATTCTCTCGCAAGACAATAAAATTTGGTGGTTCTCTTTTGGCTTTAATGTAAGCACTATTCCAGCTATTCTCGCCCTCAGTGCTGAGAGCTCTAAAAAAGCGTTGCTTGTACAAACAAGTGACGCTTTTTTATTCACGTCATTCGCCTTACGTTAGCGCTTTATTAGCGCTTTGCAAGCCCGATACAACTCAAGCAGATGGATGCGCCCGCCCGGCCAAGTGCGACACCAACACGTTACTCTTCTCCAGCACACCGCCTACATTGATTACCTTGATCCATTCTGCAGTGCTGGTCACTGCGCCGAAGTTAGATTGGAATACGACATTGAAAGCGCGGTGGATTTCTTCTGCGCTGGCGTATCCTGCGCTGTTTTCGTAGGGTAAAGCGCCGGTCGCGTCGGACAAAATTTCGACTTGATAAGCATCATGTGCCGCTTGATAAATGGTGCTGGCATTGCAGTTGTGCGTCATGTAACCAACGATCGTCAGGGTATCAATTTGATTTTTTTCCAGCCATTGTTTGGCATCCGTACCGACAAAAATACTGGCCATGGACTTTTCGATCAAATGATCATGAGGGCGACTTTTGACCGTTGCATGTAACTCCCAATTGGCAGAGTCGCGCGCAAAGATGGGGGAGTTTTCGGGCGCGGAATGTTGTACTACCAAAATCGGGATACCTGCCGCCTTGGCTGCGTCCATCGCAAGACCAATATGATGCAGGGACATTTGCGGATCTGGATATTCGATCCGCATGTTGCCCGTAAAATATTCGTTCTGTACATCGATCACTATCAATGCGCGCTTCGGTGTGGTCGGAATGGATATGGGCGTAGTCATAATAAAGCTCTCCGGATAAAGTGATATGGCAAACAGCGATTGCGTTTGTGCTGTTATTTTCAGACATATCGTCCAGATTAAGAAGTGACCCGATTGCCAATATTCGATACAATCAGGCCATGCTTATTGAAACTCCGATTCAATCCCAGAATCAACTCCCCTCTAATACCGTGACGAATACTGTCACGGTGGTTGTACTGGCATTTGATGGCATTAGTCCGTTTCATTTATCAGTCCCTTGCCTTGTGTTCGGCGAGCAGCATGGCGAATTTAAATTACCTGCGTTTAAGCTGAAAGTGTGTGCCTTCGCGGCGAAGGCTGGCAAGCATGTGGTGACGACAAGTGCTGGTTTTTCGATCAACACGAATCATGGTTTATCTGCCTTAGCACGGGCGGATATGATAGTGATCCCGTCATGGCATACCGATTTGCGACCTGCACCGGCTGCACTGCTGAGTGTTTTGCGTAAAGCGCATCGGGCTGGTGTGCGGATTATTGGTTTATGTCTGGGTGCGTTTGTGGTGGCGGAAGCGGGCTTGCTTGATCAGAGGATGGCAACGACTCATTGGGCAGTTGCGAAAGAATTTTTACAGCGTTTTCCACAAGTACACCTCGATTCCAATGTCTTGTATGTTGACCATGGGGATGTGATTACTTCGGCGGGTACGGCGGCGGGGATTGATTGCTGCTTGCATGTGCTGCGCTCTCAGTATGGTGCGGAGATTGCAGCGCATGTCGCCCGGCGTCTTGTGGTGGCGCCACATCGTCAAGGCGGACAAGCGCAATATATTGAGCAACCTGTGCCTACTCTTGCCAGCGATGACCGTTTATCTAAAGTGCTGGAATGGATGCTACGACATCTTGCGGAGCCACAACATCTGGATCAGCTGGCAGAAAAAGCCTTGATGAGCCGACGCAGTTTTACGCGCCATTTCCAGCAGCTAACTGGGACCACCGTCGGTAAATGGCTGCTCAATCAGCGACTGGCACAGGCGCAACGTCAGCTAGAATCGAGTAAGCGCTCGATTGATGACATCGCGGTGGATACCGGCTTTGGCTCCGCGCTGTTATTGCGACGCTATTTTGCGAGGGAATTTAATCTCTCGCCATCGGCTTACCGGCAAGCGTTTCAAGGTAAGTAACGGGTTAATGTAGTAGCTTAATGTAGCGGGGTATGTGGCTGCTTACGTGGCTGCTCATGTAGCAGGCATTGCGATTGAATTTGTCCGTTCCTTTATCGCGATCAAAACCTATGATTAATAATACCCTCCCACAGTATTATTAATTGTCCAATCGTTACCTGGACAAAGCGGCATATTTTATAAAAATGAGGGGGAGTATATTAAATTTTCCTGTAAAACCTGATTATTCCGACGATGTATCTCCTTATAAATTTTGATATAAATTTTGACTTGTGAGTGTTAACCACCATGCCTACGATTACTGAATTGACGCTGTACCCGATTAAATCTTGCGCTGGTATCCGCTTACGGTCGGCGACGGTCAGCGAGTCTGGCTTATCACAGCAGATCGGCGCAAGCCTGATTCGTGATCGTGAGTGGATGGTGGTTGATCCGGCCGGGCTATTTTTAAGCCAGCGCAGCCACCCTCGCATGGCATTGATACGCCCAACGATAGAGGGCGATCATTTAATGCTGCTTGCGCCTGATATGCCAGCATTGCCAATGGCGCTTAGCCTGGCTGAGCTAGCACCAGCAGTATCTTGGCAAGTACAAGTCTGGGATGATCTGGTCGCTGCTTTTGATTGTGGCGATAAGGCTGCGGCCTGGTTGAGTCAGTTCTTGGGGACCGCTTGTCGCCTGGTGCGTTTTGATCCTACTGGCCGACGTTTAGCCAGCCAAAAATGGACCGGCGATCAGGAGGTCGGCACGCTGTTTTCAGATGGCTTTCCGCTGTTGCTGACCTCTACTGCATCGCTCGATGATCTGAACCAAAAGTTACTCTTGCAAGGTCGTGAGGCGATTCCTATGGATCGCTTCCGCCCGAATATCGTACTTGCTGAGATAGCCGCGTTTGAAGAGGACTATGCGAGTAGTTTGGATCTCACCAATCATGAGCGCCAGATCCAGCTCAAGCCGGTAAAGCCGTGCACTCGTTGCACAATCCCCGCCGTAGATCAAGCCACCGGAGAACCCGGACCTGATCCGGTGGATATTTTGCAAACCTATCGCGCCAATCCTCTGCTGGATGGCGGGATCACATTCGGGATGAACGTAATTGTGACAAAAGGTTGCGGTCAAACACTATATGTTGGTGATGCGTTAGATATTCAGATAGCATTCTAACTACCGAAAATATTGACCCAAGCTGCGCGCAAACGAAAGGCATTATGGAGAAAGTCGCCGTGTCATCTGCCGGACAATCCGATGTGATTGCCGATGTGTTTGCCGATGTGGTTAACCAGCTGCGTGCAGAGAATTTTGCCTTGCGTACTCAATTAGAAAACCTGTTAGAACAAGCGCACCGTAACCAAAATATTATGTCGCGGCATCAGAGCTTCGATTTAAAGCTGATCGGCGCCAGTAGCTTTCGTGAGTTAATCGAAAATATTTTTAGTGCATTGGCCAAGATGTCAGAACTGGATATTGTCACGCTAGGCTTGCTGGACTATCAAAAAAATCTGCAGCAGATCATGCTGGATCTGAAGATCACTTCTGAAGAATTCCCCTCCTTATTTTTTGTACAAAACGAGCTGGATTTGCGCATCCATGGCGAGCAATTGTTCAAACCAGTCTTAGGGATTTATGATCCGGCGACACACGGCAAGATGTTTTCAACCTGTGCGCGCAAACCCAAAAGCGTTGCGGTGGTGCCCTTAATACGGCAACAAAAATTATTAGGCTATCTGAATTTAGGTAGCTTTGAAGAAGCACGGTTTAGCCCTACCATGGCGACCGATTTTATCGAGCATCTGGCCTCCATCATTGCCATCTGTCTTGAGAACGTGATCAATAACGAACGGCTGACACACATAGGCTTAACCGATCCGCTCACCAATGTCAGCAACCGCCGCTATGTAGAACAGCGCATGCTGGAAGAAATCGGGCGCGCCCGTCGTCAGCAATACAGCATTGTCTGCATGTATCTGGATATCGATTTCTTTAAAAAAATTAATGACCGTTACGGCCACCAGGGGGGCGATGATGTCTTGATTGAAGTCAGTAACCGTATCAAGGCAGAACTGCGTCTGAGCGATACCATGGGGCGTTTTGGCGGGGAGGAATTTGTCGCGCTGCTAGTCAATGCCAGCGCGCAAGACGGCCTGATTGTGGCAGAACGGATACGCAAAAGTATTGCAGGTAAAACGTTTGCACTGACCGGTGCCATCGGTACTTGTCAGGCGACGATTTCTATCGGCGTGTCAACGTTGGCTGTCGCCAATAATGAAGGCAAGATTGAGAATGTTGCGCGTGATTTATTACAGGCAGCAGATCAGGCTTTATTCAGAGCGAAGAATCAAGGTCGTAACCGGGTGTGTCAGGCGGATTGATGTTGGGCGCGTGGTAAATGATTGCGAAGTGCTTGCCAGTTGCAAAGTGCTAGGCTTACTACAGTCACTAGCTTGATTAATTCGCGCCAGATAAACTTATGCAGGCTTAAGCCCTGCCTGAAGACGTTCATACTTGGCTTGCAATTGCTCTGGCGTTTCGCGCCAATCGGGATTAAACGGAATGCAGCTTACCGGACACACTTGCTGGCATTGTGGCTCGTTGTAATGCCCTACACATTCCGTACATTTATTCGGATCGATTTCATAAATCTCCGGCCCCATATAAATTGCATCATTGGGGCATTCGGGTTCACATACATCACAATTGATGCAATCGTCCGTAATCAGTAAGGCCATACTTTTACTATCTCCTGCTGCAAGGGCTTGCAGCATCTTGCGATTACACTGAAGTTTTTTTTGCTAACTCGGCTAATTCAGCCAGTTCGATTTGTGCCGCTTTTTCCGCCTGCTCAAGTACTTTAGTTTGCAGCCATTTATCCACCGACGGGAATACAAATTTCGACACATCCCCGCCCAGCATAGCGATCTCGCGCACGATGGTGCCGGAGATAAACTGGTATTGGTCTGATGGCGTCAAAAACAGGGTTTCAACATCCGGCAACAAATAGCGATTCATACCGGCCATTTGAAATTCATATTCAAAATCAGACACAGCCCGCAAGCCACGCACAATCACCCGGGCGTCGTTCTTGCGGACAAAATCTTTGAGTAAACCAGAAAAACTCTCCACCCGGACATTTGGGTAATGCCCCAGCACTTCGTTGGCGATCAGCAGACGCTCATCCAGCGAGAAAAAAGGCTTTTTGTTTTTGCTGTCAGCAACGCCAACAACCAGCGTCTCAAACAAACCGGAGGCGCGACGCACCAGATCTTCGTGACCTCGCGTGAGCGGATCAAAGGTTCCTGGATATACGGCTGTGACCATCTTTACTCCCTGATTTTGTGTCTATGCACCAATTTGAGAAGGCATTATGCCTGAATTTCGGGCATGTCATGTGTCAAGATGTTGCGTTGCAGTATGTGGAAATACACACTCCCTGCCTGATCTGCACGAATCAGTTTCCAATCAATCAACCATTCTGGATACGCCGGATCGGCAGGATCTTCTGGCAAGGCCGCTTCTGCTTCGACATATAACAAGCCACCAGCCGCCAACAACTTGGCGCACAGCGGCACGATCTTGGTTAAAAATCCTTGCGCAAAAGGCGGGTCGAGAAAAATCAAATCAAATTGTTGCTGGCGCGCTACCAGCGACTGCACCACCGTCAAGGCATCGCCACGAACTAAGGCAATTTGCTGCGCGCCCAGTTTTTGCTGGACTTGCTCTAGCTGCTTAAAAGCGGGCGTGTGGTATTCCACCATTGTGACTGCAGCTGCACCGCGACTGGCGGCTTCAAAACCCAGCGCGCCGCTGCCAGCAAACAAATCAAGACAGCGCACGGTTGGCCATCTGCCGTCCAGCAAATGTCCCAGCCAATTGAAAATAGTTTCTCTGACACGATCAGGAGTCGGGCGCAAACCCTCGGCATCAATCACGGGCAACAAAGTCCGCTTCCACTGGCCGCCAATAATACGTACCTGATGCGGAACGCGCTTGGGACCAGCGGGCGTGGTCGGTTTTTTAGGTTTAGCTTTCATGCACGAGAGTCAGGTTGCGCAGTTTTAAGCTGCTTGAAAAAGAAATCAATTTTATTCATGAATTACAAAACCTACTTAAAAATACAAACTATAACAATAGAAGAGAAATCAATATACTCCCCATTTTTTTATGGGAAACAGCTCTATTGTCCAGCGATTGCTTGGACAACTCAAATATACTAGCTACGAGTATCTATCCTACTAATGAAATGCAACCCACATTACGCACCGAGAAGAGCGTTACTACACCAAAAAACTAAGCTTATTTAGCGCTAAGGCTTAACAGCATAAGATAAGGTAAGGTAAGGTAAGGTAAGGTAAGGTAAGGTAAGGTAAGGTAAGCAAAACTCCCTCAAGATCGCCCAAGACCAGCCAATCGACAACAAATTAGCTCTGCGCACCACAAGGCTCGTCAATCTGGCAATAGGGCTCTGTTAGAATGGCTGCATTCTAACCTGTTCGTCTTCTGTCCTATTAAAACCTCGATGTTTAGCTTTTTCAAGAAAAAACCCAAAGAAGAACCTGCTTCGCTGCCAACCACAGTAGCGCTACCCAGCGCAGAAGCAGCCTCATCAACCGCGTCATTAACTGTGCCAGAATCTTTGGCCAGCAGCGATCAAGCCACAGAAGCTGTCAGTGAAAAACGCTCCTGGATCAGTCGTTTAAAAGCAGGACTGTCTAAAACATCGTCCAACCTGACCACGCTATTTGTCGGCGCAAAAATCGACGATGACTTATATGAAGAGTTAGAAACCGCACTACTGACCTCCGACGCCGGCGTAGAAGCAACGCAATTTTTGTTGGATGGTTTGAAGAAAAAGGTCAAGGAAGAAAAATTAACCGAGGCCGAGCAAGTCAGACTCGCCCTCAAGACCTTGCTTTTAGATTTGCTGACACCGCTGCAAAAACCTTTGGAGCTGGGTCGTCATCAACCCTTGGTGATGATGATTAGCGGCGTCAACGGCGCGGGTAAAACGACTACGATCGGCAAACTAGCAAAACATCTGCAGAAAAATCAACAGTCCGTATTACTCGCAGCGGGTGACACTTTCCGTGCAGCGGCACGTGAGCAACTGACGATTTGGGGCGAACGCAACAACGTCACTGTGATTTCGCAAGAATCTGGCGACCCGGCGGCCGTCGCCTTCGATGCAGTCGCATCCGCCCGTGCCAAAGGGATAGACGTTGTGATGGTGGATACAGCAGGTCGTTTACCGACCCAGTTGCACTTGATGGAGGAGCTGAAAAAAATCAAGCGCGTCATCGGCAAAGGCATGGATGGCGCACCGCAAGAAGTCTTATTGATCATTGATGGCAATACCGGACAAAATGCCTTAACTCAGGTAAAAGCATTTGATGATGCACTCACACTGACAGGCTTAGTGATTACCAAGCTCGATGGTACTGCCAAAGGTGGCGTATTAGCAGCGATTGCCAAAACCCGTCCGGTACCGGTTTATTTCATCGGCGTGGGCGAGCAGATTGAAGACTTGCAACCGTTTAATGCTCAGGAATTTGTGGATGCTCTGCTCAATTAATTTCACCAATTTGCATTGATTTGCATTGATTTATTTAGCCAGATCAAGGATGTTGCCGATGATAGAGTTTCAGCAAGTTTCTAAAGAATATTCACGCGACGCCGTCGCTTTGCGCAATATTTCGCTCACCATCAAACCCGGTGAATTGATTTTTTTAGCTGGCCCCTCAGGCGCGGGCAAATCAACGCTGTTGAAGATGATCGCAGGCATTGAACGCCCTAGCAGCGGCACCGTCAGCGTGAACGGACAAGACATCGGCAAGCTAAAGTCAGGCAGCATTCCTTATCTACGCCGCAAACTGGGTCTGATTTTGCAGGACAAAGGCTTGCTGTTAGACCGTAGCGTGCTGGCAAATGTCATGTTGCCGCTGATTGTCGTCAGCGCTTCTGCCAGCGAGGCAGAAACCCGTGCCCGCACTGCCCTGGAAAAAGTAGGCTTAGCAGATAAAGCGGATGCTATGCCCCTGGCCTTGTCAGGCGGCGAGCAACAACGGGTTGCCATTGCCCGCGCAATTGTCAATCGCCCGCAAATCATTCTGGCAGATGAACCTACCGCTTTTCTGGACAGAGACAATGCAAACAAAGTCATCAGTGCGCTCAAAGCCTTCCAGAGTGCCGGCGTGACTTGTATTATCTCTAGTCATGATGAACAGTTTTTAGATCAGGCCAGCCGAGTGATTTATTTAAATCATGGGCAATTGTGTGACTCCTGGCAATCATCCTCTATGGCGGCATAAACTGATCCAATCTCAAGAAACACCTCAAGTCTGAAGCAACAGGAAAAAATTATATGACCGTCTGGTTTCGTCAGCATTTGTTTGGCTTAAAAAGTGCGTTGGCTCATCTACGCGCCAGCCCTGGCAATTTCTTATTTAACGTTCTAGTGGTCGCGATTGCTTTGGCTTTGCCGATTGCCGGATTAACGCTGATCGAAAATATTCGCCCGATTTCAACTCAGCTCTCGATTGAGCCAGAGATCAGTGTATTTTTGACACCAGACACACCACGCGCCGACGCGATAGCATTAGCTCTGCCAATCAAAAAACTACTGAAAGATGCCAATGTCAGTGCCAAACTCACTTTTGTGACCAAGGACAAAGCATTAGCGGCAATGGAAGAAACCTCCAGCCTGGCAGAGGTTTTATCGACTTTGGGCGGCAATCCTCTGCCAGACGCCTATGTGTTATCACTATCCAACTCAGATGCTAACCGGGTAGAGTTTCTGACAGTACAGTTAAAAAGTCTGCCAGGAGTTGATGTGGTTCAAGTTGATTCAGCTTGGGTAAAACGGCTGGCAGCTTTAGTGCAAGTTTTGCAATTATCCTTACTATTTTTGGCGGTTACATTGAGCGTGGTGGTGATCGTGGTGATTTTTAACGCTACGCGTCTGCAAGTGATCTCCCATCAGGCTGAAATTGCAATAGCCCGTCTGCTTGGCGCGACCAATAGCTTTATTCACCGGCCCTATTACTACACAGGCGCGCTACTGGGATTGCTCGCTGGCTGCGCCGCATTGGCATTGATTGCAGTGTCTCTGCGTCCGCTGAATCAGGCAATTGCAGAATTCGCCAAACTCTACGCATCGGAATTCCACTTGGTGCCGCTAGGATTGTTGGCTAGCCTCGCCTTGTTAGCAACTAGTGTGGTGCTCGGGCTGTTTGGTGCTTTTCTATCGGTACGCCGACAACTCGCACGCGCTAGCTAAACCTTAATTCAACAAGACTTAAGCAAAACCGCTGCAACTTTTCTAAGTTTCCCTGCTCTAAATCAATATAGCTATTTCGTATAAGCAATCAAAAATCAATAGCGATCAATTAGCTTAAGCATATAAATTTGGAGTATTAGCACTCAATTCAAGAGAGTGCTAATATAAGGGCTTGAAATGTCTGATTTAGCCCAAAAGTCACGCTAAATAGACGGGATAAGGAGGAAGAATGAATCAATCATCGACATCTGTGATGCCAACTTCGGATAGCACAGCGCTTGCACTCGGTTTTACTGGCACGCTGGGCAATATCGACGCCTATATCTCGGCAGTCAACCGTCTGCCTATGCTGACGCATGAGCAAGAAATTGATCTTGCCAAACGTCTCACACAAAATAATGATCTGAGTGCCGCACAGCAACTGGTTATGTCGCACTTGCGTCTGGTAGTGTCTATCGCGCGCGGCTATTTAGGTTATGGTTTGCCGCATGCAGACTTGATCCAGGAAGGCAATATCGGCTTGATGAAAGCCGTTAAGCGCTTCGATCCAGATCAAGGTGTGCGCCTGGTGTCTTATGCGATGCATTGGATCAAGGCAGAAATGCATGAATACATCCTGAAAAACTGGCGCTTAGTCAAAGTAGCAACGACTAAAGCACAGCGCAAACTGTTTTTTAATCTGCGCAGCCATAAAGAGGGTTTGGATTCGATGTCGCCAAAACAGGTAGACGCTCTGGCAAAAATTCTGGACGTGAAGCGTGAAGAAGTCATCGAGATGGAAATGCGCTTGTCAGGCCGCGACATTGCTTTGGATGCACCAACCGATGACGAAGATGATAAATTTGCACCTATCGCGTACCTGAAAACGGAATCTGAAGAGCCGACTCGTGTACTAGAGTCACGTCAGCGGGATCGTTTGCAAAGCGAAGGCTTGGAAACAGCATTATCCAAACTAGATGCACGTTCACGTCACATCGTTGAATCTCGTTGGTTAAAAAACGATGACGGCTCAGGCGCAACTTTGCATGAATTAGCTAGCGAATACGGCGTATCAGCAGAACGTATTCGCCAGATTGAAAGTGCAGCATTGAAGAAAATGAAAGGCGCTTTAGCGAGCTTTGCTTAATTAGCTAACGGCACAGAAGGAACAGTAAAAAGGCGCTCAGTTCTGAACTGAGCGCCTTTTTTATTAACAGGACTTACGCAGCTGAGACAGTTTTGCGTAAGTCCTATTGAAGTAATATTTTCAAATCATGGACAATAGCATCGGTGCTTTGCCCATTGCGTACAAATAAACGAATCCGTCCTTCGGGGTCAAACACATACGTACCAGCAGTGTGATCCATGGTGTAAGAACTTGGCGTCGAACCCGGTGCTTTTTGATAAAACACTTTAAATTCTTTTGCTACTTTGGCAGTCGCAGCAGCATCGCCATACAAACCTAAAAACCGGGAATCAAAGTTAGGAACATAAGCAGCAAGCAAGGCTTGCGTGTCGCGTTCAGGGTCGATGGTAACAAACAAGACCTGCACCTTATCGGACGAACTTCCAAGCTGCTTCATGACCGTAGCCATCTCTGCCATCGTGGTAGGGCAAACATCGGGGCACTGGGTATAACCAAAAAATATTGCTACTGCTTTACCTTTAAAGTCAGCCAAAGTGCGGGCTTTGCCATTGTGATCTGTTAGCGCAAAATCTTTGGCGTAGTCTAATCCCGTCAAATCAGTGTTAATAAATTGAGGTGCAGGTTTATCGCAAGCAGACAAACACAACACCAATATAATTCCGATTAAACGCAGCATAGTAGTCATAATTTTATATAGTGATCGACCAATAAAGCCGCAAATAGCAACGATAAATATACGATCGAAAATGTAAAAGTTTTACGTGCTAACGCATCGTCATAGTGACGATAAATACGCCATGCGTACCATAAGAAAATGGCACCCAAAATCACTGCGCTGGCAAGATAGATAAGACCACTCATATGCACAGCGTAAGGCAACATCGTGGTAGCGAATAAAGCAATCGTATAAAGCCAGATATGGAAACGAGTAAATTCTAAACCATGCGTAATCGGCAACATCGGTAAACCTGATTTGGCGTAATCATCGCGACGGTACATCGCCAAAGCCCAGAAATGTGGTGGCGTCCAGACAAAGATAATCAATACCAGCAGCCATGCCTGCATAGGAACATCGTTAGCAATCGCAGCCCAGCCCAGCGCTGGCGGCATCGCACCGGATAATCCGCCAATCACGATATTTTGTGGCGTGGCTGGTTTCAGAATAATCGTATAAATCACGGCATAACCGACGAAGGTAATGAAGGTGAGCCACATCGTCAGCGGATTCACGAGTGCGTACAAAACCCACATACCGAGGCCGCCGATCACGCCAGAAAAAATCAAAATCTGCATCGGGCCGATTTCACCCTGTGCCGATGCGCGGCGAGCGGTACGCGCCATGCGAGAATCTATCTCACGTTCAACCAGACAATTAATGGCGAATGCAGCACCAGCCAACAACCAGATCCCGATCGTGGCCGCGACCACCAAGCGCCAGTCAGGCAAATCAGGCGTCGCCAGAAACATACCGATCACCGCACAAAACACGGCCAATTGCGTCACACGCGGCTTGGTCAAGGCCCAGTACTGGGCGTATCGGTTAGAGGGAATACTAAGTGACGTCATATTGAACTAAAGAGAGAGGACATACACGATGTCAGGCCGATTTCAGGCATATATTACTTAGACGTTTTTCAAATGCCTGGCGCGGTAGTTTAACATGGTCAGCAATAGCAACAGCAGCGCAGCGCCACCGTTATGCAAAACCGCAATAAAAAGCGGCCAGGAAAAATAGACTGTAGATACACCACTCAAAAATTGTATGGCGATCACCAGCAATATCTTTTTCCCCAAGGACGACAAGCCCTTAGTTTTACTGGCTTTATATCCAACCCAAGCAACGACCGCAATCACCAGCAGAGCAAAATTCCTATGCACCCAATGTACAGCAACCAGTGCCTGAAACGGTAAATAATCACCTGCCATGGTTTGGCCTAATTTGCGCCACAGAGAGAATCCGTGGTTAAAATCCATGTCAGGTATTAGCTGTCCATTACACAAAGGGTAATCTTGACAGGCTAGTGCAGCGTAGTTAGTACTAACCCACCCTCCCAAAGCAATTTGCATCACAACGAAAATCAATGCAACAGTTGCTAGCAATATGATTGGGCTCATACTTGCATTAATCACACTGGCATTGCTATCACTCGATACAGCTTGCAAGGCATGGCTTTGTTGTGCATTCAAGTATGCCAGCATAGCGAGCAAGCCCATTGCCAACAACAAATGTGTGGTCACGATAATGGGCTGCAATTTAAGTGTCACCGTCCAGGCGCCAAACGCACCTTGCACGCAAACCATCAAGAATAAAACCGTAGGCAAGAAGACCGAGTTTTTTGTACTTTTACGATGCCACCAGGCGATAATCATCTGAGCCAGAATCAATACACCCACACTCATCGCAAGGTAGCGATGGATCATCTCGATCCAGGCTTTAGTGACCGTTACAGGACCATGCGGCATTGCCGTTTGGGCAGCCTGAATTGCACTATGCGACTGAAATGGATTAGCCTCGCCATAACAACCCGGCCAATCAGGACAACCCAAGCCAGAATCAGTGAGTCTGGTAAACGCCCCAAACATAATCAGATCAAAAGTCAAAAATAAAGTAACAGCGATTAACTTGCGATATTTATTTTGATCGGCTGACACCCAAACCAGACTTAATGGCAAAACCGCTATGAGTAAGCCAGTGATGAGTAATTGTATCCACATAATCTGATCTAACCGATGGCAGAAGCGCGCAATAATTTACTGATGTCTTTTTTTATCTTATTGGGATCAGCATCTTTAGGAAAGCGCATCATCAGATTACCCAGAGGATCAATCATATAAATGTGATCGCTAATTTGTGTATTCGTATCGACAGGCAGCCATTTTTTTAACTTGTCTGCAGATACTTTCAGCATGTGCATTCCATCATATTCGCGGATCAACACCGTATCAATCGGTTGATCATCCGTAATCAACCAAACTCTTTCCATCCTATCCATTTCTTTGCCTTGCGCCAGGCGTAGCTGACGCATGTCGTACATCTTTTTTTGGCATGCAGTAGCACAAGAGCCACTATCAATTTGCAGCATTAACCACTTACCTTTGTAAGCACTCAATTCCTTGAATTCACCGCCCAGCAAGACGCTATCCAACTTTGGAATAGGATAAAGACGAGGATCGAGAATTGCGCCGTAATTAGTCCGACCTTCTGGTTTAATCACAAAATAAAACAAATACGACAGTAGCATTGGTGCAGCACAAACAGCTAAGACCAAAAAAAGTTTCCAGCGACCTGCATGTTGATTATTTATTTTTTCCACGACGATATCCTGTTACTACAAAAAAAATTACTGCCATTAAGGACAGTGCGTACCATTGAAATTCATATGCTCTATGCTTATCCGAACCAGACGATGGTAAAGGCCAATCACGTTGCAAACCGTCATCTGATAATGAAGTTTGTTCTACGACGAACTCTTGTACTTTCCATCCAGTTTTTTTAGCTAAATCTCCAGGGTTCAGGTTTTGAATAATAGCACCCGGCTTCAAATCGCCCATCTGTCCTAGCTGCATGACATGTCCAAAATTTTCCAGCAAAACTCCCTCAATGGTGATCGGCTGGTTTGGGGTGATTAATGGCCTCATACGGGTACGTTCATTTACATCACGAGGTTGCCATCCTCTCCCTACAAGAACATATTTGTCTGTGCCCTGTATTTTAAATGGCATCACTACATAGAATCCTGCGACACCGTGTAGAGGACGATTATCCAAATAAACTGGCCACTCCGCTTCAAACTGACCCGTTAAGCTGACACGTCTATAGCTTGATTCTGGAAGCCTCGCTTCAGATGCACCAAGCACCAAGGGAGGCATCTGCCCACGTTGTTCTAGGACCTGTGCTATCGATTCTTTTTCCAACGCTCTTCTGCTTTGCCATTGCCCCAAGCTCACTCCAAGTATGACCAGAGCGATTGTGATAACCAAGGGAATAAAGCGAAATCTAAACTTGTTCATCTTTCAAATAGCGCATTAAAATTAGGCATTACAATGAGGGTTTATTTAATTGGCAGGACAACATGAAAATTCTCGTCGCAATTGCTTTTTTCCTGATTATCTTTAGCATGGGTTCGGCATTGGTTTTTCTGATGAAAGATAAAGGAAAAAGTAACCGTACGGTAAAAGCATTAGCATTTAGGGTAGGATTTTCGATTAGCTTGTTTTTGTTGATATTACTCGCTAATCATTTTGGATTGATACAACCTACAGGCATTCGCTAGCGATATAGATTGAGACTCACTAACAGATGAGACGTTCAACAAAAAGCCGCACATTGTGCGGCTTTTTGTTAATGTTAAATAAGGACTATAACCAGTACACTACAACATACAAGCCGAGCCACACTACGTCGACAAAATGCCAGTACCATGCAGCACCCTCAAAAGCGAAATGCTGCTCAGGCGTGAAATGACCTTTCAACACGCGGTACAAAACTACCGATAACATAATCGCACCCATCGTTACATGGAAGCCATGAAATCCGGTTAGTAAGAAGAAAGTCGAGCCGTAGATACCTGAAGTGAGTTTCAAATTCAGATCATGGTAAGCCTCGATATATTCGTAAGCTTGGCAACCCATAAAAACTGCACCCAACAAAATCGTAGCAAACAACCAGATTGCAGTTTGCGTTCTGTGTCCTGCACGCAAAGCATGGTGCGAGAGAGTCAGTGTTACACCAGACGTGAGAAGAAGTGCTGTATTAATAGTTGGAATAGGAAACGGCGTCATTGTTTTAAACGCTTCAATAGTTCCTGCCGGACCTGTGTTACCCCAGTGTGCTGCAAAATCTGGCCATAAGACTTTATGATCTAGATCTGCTAACCAAGGCATAGAGATGCTACGGGCATAGAACAGTGCACCAAAGAATGCGCCGAAAAACATCACCTCGGAAAAAATAAACCAGCTCATGCTCCAACGGAAGGAAACATCGATACGAGCGCTGTATTTCCCGCCTTCCGACTCAGCAATTGCATCACCAAACCAATTGTACAAAACAACCAACGTAAGAAAAATACCTGCAAAATTTAAATACGCCCCCCATGTCACACCATTAACCCATGCCGAAGCGCCTAACATGGTCAACAATAAAGACGTGCCGCCAAGAACTGGCCATTTGGACGGACCCGGCACAAAGTAATATGGTGCGTTAGCGTGTTGAGAACTCATTTCCATCTCCCGATACAATTTTTAGACTTAATTTGTTACTTTATTTTGCTACGACACTTTTAACTATTAACACCAGTATCGTTATGAAGATAATCGCTCCAAGTATGCCAGCGAGTATTACGTGAACAGGATTTAATTGGGCTGCATCCTGCTCATAATCAGACTTTTTGCGTATTCCTAAAAACGACCAGCATACTGCTCTCATGGTTGCAAGAAATGAAGCTTTACGCTTACTTGCCAGTTTTAATTCATCCATACTCAACCATTACTTGCAGTCGCGACGGCAGCCGTTTTTGGTTTGCCGCCCACCTCAAAAAATGTGTACGACAAAGTTATTGTCTTCACTTCTTTAGGCAATTCCGGATCGATATAAAACACTACAGGCATTTGTCTTGCTTCGTTTGCCTCTAATGTTTGCTGCTTAAAACAAAAGCATTCCATTTTTTTAAAGTAGGCAGCCGCTTGTTGTGGCGCATAACTAGGAATTGCCTGTGCGTCCATCTTGTATGACTGCTTATTTACTACTTCATACAGAACTTGCGTCATTTCACCCGGATGCACTTTCATGCTAGACACGGTAGGACGAAAACGCCACGGCCCCTGGGTATTTGCATCAAACTCAACAATCACTTCACGAGAACGATCTATCTGCGAATTAGAAATTTCCTTTATGGAAATATCTTTCGGAGTGAGGATATTTACGCCAGTCAATTCACAAATTTGCTTGTAAATGGGTACTAATGCATAACCAAAACCAAACATCAATGCCGCGATCACCAATAACTTACCCAGCATATTGGCGTTCAGTTGCTTGCGACCAAACTTGTCTGGCTTTATCTCATCCGACATTAGCTAGCCTTAGCGGAAAAACGATTGTTTAACGATAACACCAACAAAAAATACTAAGGCAACCGTGAACAGGATCAACCCTGTTCTCGTGTTATTGGCCTTCTTGTTATTACTCATTATTTTAAAGAGCGCGATGAACACGCTCTACTCCAATTTATTTTACGGTTGGTGGTTCTTCAAACGTATGGAAAGGAGCTGGACTTGGAACTGTCCATTCCAGACCTTCTGCGCCATCCCAAGGTTTTGCTAACGCTGGCTTACCACCTTTGATGGAAGGGATAACGACTGCAAACAAGAAATACACTTGCATCAAACCAAACCCAAATGCACCAATCGTAGCGACTTGGTTAAAGTCGGTAAATTGAGCGGGATAGTCTGCGTAACGGCGTGGCATACCTGCCAGACCTAAGAAATGCATAGGGAAGAAGGTGACGTTAAACCAAATCAGCGAACCCCAGAAATGGATCTTGCCACGTAATTCGTTATACATAAAACCGGTCCATTTTGGACTCCAGTAGTAGTAACCAGCAAATAAGGCAAACAGAGAACCCGCAACTAATACGTAGTGGAAATGAGCGACCACATAATAGGTGTCCTGTAACTGGATATCAATTGGCGTTACCGCCAGAATCAGACCCGTAAAACCACCCATCGTGAACACAAAAATAAATCCGATTGCGAACAACATTGGCGTCTCAAACGTCATCGAGCCTCTCCACATCGTCGCAATCCAGTTAAATACTTTGACACCGGTAGGAACAGAGATCAGCATCGTTGCATACATGAAGAACAGCTGCGCAGTCACTGGCATACCTGTTGTAAACATGTGATGCGCCCAAACGATGAAAGACAAAATCGCGATTGACGACGTTGCATAGACCATGGAAGCATAACCAAACAAAGGCTTACGGGCAAATGCGGGAACAATTTGCGAGACGATACCAAACGCAGGGAGAATCATGATGTATACCTCTGGATGTCCGAAGAACCAGAAAATATGTTGATACATCACAGGATCACCGCCACCAGCAGCATTAAAGAAAGAGGTACCAAAATGACGATCAGTCAATGTCATCGTAATCGCACCAGCCAAGACAGGCATTACAGCGATCAGCAAATAAGCTGTAATCAACCAGGTCCAGCAAAACATCGGCATCTTCATCAAAGTCATGCCAGGAGCGCGCATGTTGAGTATCGTCGTGATGATATTAATCGAACCCATGATGGATGAAGCGCCCATGATGTGGATGGCGAAAATCGCCATATCCATACCAGGTCCCATTTGCGTGGACAGCGGTGCATATAATGTCCAGCCGGCAGCAGTTGCACCACCTGGAACCCAGAACGAGCCTAGCAATAACAATGCAGCAGGAGGCATCAACCAGAATGAGAAATTGTTCATGCGGGCAAACGCCATATCAGACGCGCCGATTTGCAGCGGAATCATCCAGTTAGCGAAGCCAACGAAAGCCGGCATAATCGCACCGAACACCATGATCAGACCATGCATGGTCGTCAACTGGTTAAAAAATTCCGGCTGGACTAACTGCAGACCAGGCTGAAATAATTCGCTACGGATAATCAGTGCTAAGACACCGCCAGACAACAACATCGTGAATGCGAACCATAGATACAAATTACCGATATCTTTATGATTGGTCGCAAATAAGTAACGACGCCAGCCATGTGGATGGTCGTGAGCGTGGTCATCATGTGCGTGGTCGTGAGCGTGCGCGACTGTAGTAGAGCTCATCAGTTTCTCCTGTTCTTACTATGCTATTACTTACGAGCAGCGAGCACTTCTGCTGGCTGAACGATATTTTCGGCGGCTTTATTCGACCAGCTATTACGTGTGTAAGTAATTACAGCAGCAATTTCTGTATCTGACAAAACTGATTTCCATGCAGGCATTTTGTTATTTTTACCGTTGAGCAAAATATCAATTTGTCCGGCGCGCGGGCCATTCACGACTGCAGAACCATCCAAGGCAGGAAATGCGCCTGGTACGCCTTTACCATTAGCCTGGTGACAAGCTACGCAATTCGCGGCATAAATCTTTTCCCCACGCGCTTTAGACTCATCCACTGTCCAGACTTTACTTGGGTCGTCTGCTTTTGCAGCCATTTCTTTTTTCTTACCATCGACCCAGACTTTATAGTCTGCATCAGAGACGACTTTGACGACGATAGGCATAAATGCGTGTTCTTTACCGCACAGTTCCACGCACTGACCGCGGTAAGTACCGATCTTTTCTGCTTTAAACCACGTATCACGAACATAACCAGGAATCGCATCTTGTTTTACGCCAAATGCAGGGATAGTCCAAGAATGAATGACGTCATTCGCAGTAGTAATCAGGCGAACTTTTTTATTGACCGGCACGACCACTTCGTTATCAACTTCTAACAAGTAGTTGTCACCACGTGCTTCAGAGGGAGCGACGCCAGGAGAACCGACCTGGGATCTTGGTGTTGCCAGCGTGGACAAGAAAGAAATCCCTTCGCCGTCACCTTTGAGGTAGTCGTAACCCCACTTCCATTGCATGCCGGTTGCTTTGATCGTGATATCTGCGTTGGACGTATCTTTCATCGCTACTACTGTTCTGGTCGCTGGCAAGGCCATAGCGATCACAATAATAAATGGGACGATAGTCCAGAGAATTTCGACGGTGGTACTTTCATGGAAAGTCGCCGCTTTATGACCTGCTGATTTACGATGTTTAAAAATCGAATAAAACATCACACCAAAGACAGCCACAAAAATAACCAGGCAAATCACGAGCATCAAATTATGCAGTGAATAAATTTGTGATGCTATCTGCGTCACTGGTGTCTGCAAGTTCAACTGCATCACTGCAGGACCGCCCTGACTATCCACCACTGCCCATGATGGCATACCTGCCGCCAGGAGCGAGGCACCAAGCATTAACGACGGTAATCGCTTCGCGTATTTCATGATTTCCCCAAAAAACCCATTAGAATGCTTTTAACAGAAGTGCCTAATTTGCAACACGCGCTTACTGAATCCTTATTGAACTCTTACTACATCTTTAAGTTATATCTTAGTGTTCTAACTCAATAATGATCGTCAATGCATGATGGCAACTTCCACAACTGCGAGAGTATAAGGCGTAAAGCCGCGGTATATCAAGCGGAATGCGGTTCAAATCGCCAATATTAAGCGCAAATTGAGCCTAGATTACGACACTTAAAATTTGCTATTTTCGGCAAATTTATAAAATATTTTCGCTATACCAAATTACTTTTTAGGAAAATCCAAGCGAATGATGGATTCCCCCGATACTAATTTTTTGGGTATTGGCCGGAAAGCATGCCCATATACCACCTCAAATGTCAGCGGAATTCTGCCATCGGCACCGCGCATCTGTAGCAATGCGTCGCACAGACGACGAAAATCATGTTTGCCCAGCAAGCCCTGGCGCCGTGTAAGAAGAGGATTGCCGCCCAAGGCACGCACATCGGCAAAGAGCTTTTCGACGTCGCTGTAAGTCAAGGTGATTTTTTCCATATCCATTACCGGTGTAGAAAAACCAGCATTCACCAGCATATCGCCAAAGTCATGCATGTCTACAAATGGCAAGGTATGCGGCAATCCGTCAATTTTTGCAAAAACCTGACGCAATTCGATCAGAGTATCTGGCCCGAAACAAGAAAACATCAATAAACCTTCAGTTCGCAACACCCGTCGCCATTCAGCAAAGACCAAATCGGGTTGCGGATGCCAATGCAGAGCGAGATTCGACCAGACCAGATCGACAGTATTCGCCGCTACCGGCAAACGGGCAAAATCGGCGCAGAGCAAGTCCGACCGGGAACTTGAGCGCAAACCCGCTGGCAACCACTTCCCTAATACTCGACTAACCGCAGTCTGCGCCTTAGCTTGCTTCTCAGCCGCAGCCTTTAACATCGGCAGCGATGCGTCCACCCCCAATAAATGCGCTTGCGGAAACAAACTCTGCATATGAATCAGATCGATTGCCTCACCACAACCGGCATCCAGAAGACGTTCTGGCTGTATTTTTACCAGCTCTAATTTTTCCCGCATACGGCTAGCGATTTCGCGACGCAAAAAATCTGATCCCGCCAGTTTTTGGGGATCTGCAAACAAACGACGAACACGACTTAAATCAATAGGGGCGCTGAGCATGGCAATCAGTGTGAGGGGGTGCGATAATGCGCAGAGTTTACACGCTTGTCATTCAATTCGCCGCATGCCATCTATGCATTTCGCCAAAATAGCGACCGCCATCAGCACACAGCTCGCAAAAACTGTCCAGTTTTTGCCGTCCTCGTGCGCGTTATGCGGCCTGCATCTGTCAAACAAGTCTGCAAGAAAATCTGAATTGATCTGTACCGATTGTTATGAGGATTTTTTCACTGCAAGCGTATCGCGTTGCAGCCAGTGCGCGCTGCCACTGCTAACTCAGCTACCAACACAACTCACTACGCCGCTGCCGACATCATCAGATCAAATAGAGCAAAGCACGCAGACGGCTGCAATCGAAAAAACACCGCTAGGTGGAGTGCGCTGCGGCGAATGTATCGCAAACCCACCCAGCTTTGATCACACTGTCGTCGCCTGCAATTACGTAGCACCCGTAGATCAATTAGCCCTGGCGCTCAAATTTGCACACCAGCTCATGTTAGCGCCGCTATTGTCCGACTTGCTACGCGACGCGATTGTGCAAGATGCTAAAGGCGATTTACCTGATCTGCTGGCAGCGGTGCCGCTAGGCCAGCAAAGATTGATTGAGCGTGGCTTTAATCAGGCAGTTGAGATTGGCAAACCTTTATCTCGTCAGCTTGGCATTCCATTTTTACCCGACTTGCTGGAACGCACCCGCAACACTGCCCGACAAAGTAGCCTGCACCCTGATGAGAGACAAAAAAACGTCCGTAACGCCTTCATCCCGAACGAGCTATTGATTGAACAAATTTACGGTAAGCATATCGGCATCGTCGATGACGTCATGACCACCGGCACCACGTTGCATGAAATCGCCACTGTGTTAAAACGTTTTGGCGCACGTAGAATCAGCAATTATGTTTTTGCCCGAACCCTGCCCCACTAATACATTAACAAAACCAACATATTTATAGCGGCGCAAAAAGCGCTGCTGAAAGGAAATCACCTTGTTCCACGTCGTCTTGGTCGAACCCGAAATCCCGCCGAATACCGGCAATATTATCCGGCTGTGCGCCAATACCGGTGTGCAGCTACACTTGATTGAACCTCTCGGCTTTCCGCTAGATGACAGCAAGATGAAGCGGGCTGGTCTGGATTATCACGACTACGCCACGATGAAAGTACATAAAAACTACGCCGCGTTTTTAGAACAAGAGCAACCCGATCTGACGCGTATGTTTGCGATGACGACGCATGGTTCATCCACCTTTGCCTCCGTACAGTTTCAGCCAGGCGATTATTTTGTATTTGGCGCAGAGACACGCGGATTAGCGCCCGAGTTACGCGCGTCCTTCCCGTCCGAACAAAGAATACGGCTACCGATGCGCCCCGACAACCGTAGTCTCAATCTGTCCAACACAGTCGCCATCGTGGTGTATGAGGCGTGGCGTCAAAACGGCTTTGCAGGCGGCGCATGATCATCCAGAGAAATCTAAGAATACGAAAAAACCATATACTCCCCACCATTTTTCAATAAACTGCCTGATTGTCCAGACTTTATATGGACAATAAATAATACTATGCAGGAGTATATAGTTATTGCCGGTAGAGATCAGTCTGAGGAATAGGCGCTAAATTGCAAACAACGCGCTTTGCTTGATGCGATATATAACCTCATAGAAAGTGGTTTTCTTTTTTCAGCGGATATTAAAACGAGCAATGACGGAACGCATTAGTCAGTTTGGACCAGATGAAATAAGCTGCAACAAATTGGGTAGTTTTGAATAAACATCGCCCAAGCCGAAGCAAGATTCAAGCTGAGGCGGGCATCCCAACTATCTCTGCTAGTTTTGGCAAACTGCAACAACAGATCGTTTGAGTTGAAAAAGTATGTCTATTTACCAAGCGACGCGTTAATATTTATGCGGCAAGATCAGGCCGTGACCCTTCAGCGTACTGAAGCATGATGGCTAAACACCAATGAGCACGACCGGACAGCAACCAATAAGGCGCCACAATTGAAAAATGTCGGTACATGGACTTGGAATGAAGAAGCGGAAGAATTTGTCTGGTCACCGCAGATGTGCGCGATCATGGGTCGCGATCCCAGCAAAGCACGGCTCTCCAAGGCTGAGGCTAAAAGTTTCTATCCCAGCGATATCTGGCAGCAATTGCAAGAAGCCTTGCGCAACACCGTGCGCCACGGCACGCCGTTTGAAATCGAATACCAACTGACCAACGCCAAAGGCGAGGTTCAGTGGTTACAACAGCGCGGCATTCTGAATACAGACAAACAACTTAGCAACGCCGCTGCGATCAAACATGCAGGTACGGTACGCGGCATTGTGGAAGACATCAGCACTACCAAGCAAATCAATCAACGCTTTCAAAATTCCAATCATGATCTGATGAATCTGATTGACGCCCTGCCTGTCTGTATTTCGTATATCGACAAAGAGTATCGCTACCAGTTCGCCAACAAAACTTATGAGCGATGGTTTGGCTACGATAAAACCGATGTGATTGGTCTGAAAGTGTCTGTCGTAGTCGGTGAACAGGCATTTGAAAAATCACTCCCTCATCTTAGTCGCGCACTCAGTGGTGAATTTGTCTCGTTTGAAACGTATATGAAATACGTTACGGGCAATGACCGCTGGGTGACAATAGAACTCTACCCAGACATGGATATTGACGGCGTACGCGGTGTGTACGCTTTTGTACAGGATATTTCTCAGCAAAAGAAAAGCGAAGAACAGTACAAGCAAAATGAAGAGCTATGGAAAATGGCGCTGGAAGTTTCAGGCGACGGTGTCTGGGACTGGTACCCGCAAACCGGGGTAGAAATACTCTCGCCAAGACTGAAAGAAATCTACGGCTACGGCGGCACCGACATTAATGACTTATCGGAAGAGCTAGACAAGCGCACTCACCCCGAAGATCTGGCACAAATGTACGCCGACCGTCAGGCGCATTTTGATGGCCTCACGCCGATTTATTTGAACGAACATCGGGTGCAATGCAAGGACGGTACCTGGAAGTGGATATTGACCCGCGGCACCGTCATACAACGTAATGCCCAAGGTTTGCCAGTACGGGTGATCGGCACCCATACCGATATCTCAGAACGTAAAAATGCAGAAACCGCCTTGCAGGAAAGTGCCGAACGTCTGCGCATGGCGCTGTTGGCAAATCATCAGGGCTTGTATGATCTAAATGTACAAACCGGCGCCACTATCGTCAATGAAGAATATGCCAATATGCTTGGCTATACCGTTGCAGAAATGAATGAAACCAGCAACGCCTGGTTCGCTCGTCTGCATCCCGATGACGTAGATAAAGCAAGTACTATTTACCAGGATTATCTGGCCGGAAAAATCTCCGAATATCGCGTAGAAATTCGTCAAAAAACTCGCTCTGGCGAGTGGCGCTGGCTCCAATCCATAGGCACCATCGTAGAACGTGATCAAGAGGGAAAGCCACTGCGCATGGTCGGTACGCATCTGGACATTACCGAACGTAAAAATGCCGAGGCCATGATCTGGCAGCAAGCTAATATCGACACGCTCACCGGGCTACCCAACCGCCGCATGTTTTATGACCGGCTTGAGCAAGATATCAAGAAAAGTAAGCGTAATGGTCGCTCACTAGCCGTGCTATTTATTGATCTTGATCACTTCAAAGAAGTAAACGATACGCTAGGCCATTCTGTCGGCGATATCCTGCTGGTAGAAGCTGCCAAACGGCTGCTCACTTGCGTCAGAGAATCCGACACAGTCGCCCGATTAGGTGGCGATGAATTTACTGTTTCGCTTCCAGATCAACATAACCCGGAAGACGTAGAGCAGATCGCACAAAGCATTATCAAAAAAATGTCTAGCTCATTTCAACTGGCGAACGAAGAAGTATTCTTATCTGCCAGTATTGGCATTACCTTGTATCCAGATGACGCCGTCAGCCTGGACGACTTATTGAAGAACGCCGATCAGGCGATGTATGCTGCAAAGAATGCCGGTCGCAATCGTTTTAATTACTTCACACCCAGTCTGCAAGTTGCGGCATTGGCGCGATTACGGTTGGGCAGCGATTTACGCATCGCCATCGCAGAGCAACAACTCTCCGTGTATTTCCAACCGATTATTGACTTAAGCACCGGCATCATCCAAAAAGCGGAAGCCTTAATACGCTGGCAGCACCCGCAACGAGGCTTTATCAGCCCGCTGGAATTCATCGCCATTGCTGAGACCAGTGACTTGATTTTTGATATTGGCGAGACTGTTTTTAAAGCCTCGGTACGTTGGCTGCAACGCTGGAGAAACCTATATCCGGCGCAGAAGAATTTTCAAATCAGCATTAATCAATCACCGGTAGAATTCCAACGCGACGGTTCTCGTTATGCGAACTGGATCAATCATTTGCATGAGGCAGAGTTGCCCGGTCAGGCAATTACCATCGAAATTACTGAAGGCTTGCTATTGGACGCCAGCACCCTCGTCAGCGATAAATTATTACAGTTCCGCGATGCAGGGATGCAAGTTGCGTTGGATGATTTTGGGACCGGGTATTCTTCGCTATCGTATCTAAAAAAATTCGACATCGACTACCTCAAAATTGATCAGTCTTTTGTCCGTAATATGACCCCAGGATCAAGCGACAGCGCTCTGGCAGAAGCCATTATTGTCATGGCGCACAAGCTAGGATTAAAAGTGATTGCAGAAGGCGTAGAAACTGAAGAGCAACGTGACTTATTAAAGCAAGCCGGGTGTGATTTTGCGCAAGGCTATTTGTTTTCCAGACCAATACCGCCGGAGGATTTTGAGCGGCTACTGGCGGGCTGAAGTCAAAACCCAGATTGTCCATTAGACCGCTACCACTTCGCAGAAACGCAGATGGCATGCGCCATGCAGAGCAATAACGCCACCGCGATTTAAGTGCGAGCGCTGCAACACAACTCAAATCGTCTTGCGCAGGTTCTATTTATTTTTGTGAGCGCACTCGCGCTAATAATTGGCTGGTAGAACGATCATGTTCAAATTCAATTGCAGCAACCTGACCACCATAGGCTAATACTGCCTGGCCTTCGGGGATGGCACTCATATCGTAATCGCCGCCTTTAACGTAAATGTCGGGGTGCGCCAGTTGCACCGCCTGCAAGGCAGTGTCGTCATCAAAATCTACGACCAGGCTGACCGCCTCCAACGCGGCTAATACCGCCATTCTGTCCTGAGATTGATTGACCGGTCTGTCATCGCCCTTGCCTAAGCGTCTGACCGATGCATCTGTGTTGACCGCCACCACCAAAGAACCACCTAACATGCGTGCTTGCGCCAGATAAGTGACGTGACCACGATGCAAAATATCAAACACACCATTGGTCATCACGACCGGTTTTGGCAAGGCGGCGACACGTTGTTGCAGATCAGCGAAGCTGGTGATTTTGTTTTCGAAATAGTCCATTTATTTTGCTATCGATTCAATCCATCGGCCAATGTCATTACGCAGAATGCTGAAAAAAACGGATACCGGATAAGACTCCTGGTGCCAGATCATTTTCACGATTCCTGTGAACATCTATCAACATACTCCCATCATGTATATTTTAATCGTCCAGATAATGACTGGACAATAAGGCATATTTCATAAAATGAATGGGGAGTATATTAAATACATATAAAAAATAGCTGCAAACGAATGCAGCTATTTTAGCTAAAACCAGATCAGATTAGCGAGCAGCCGAGGCTAGCCATTAATCTTAAACAGCGCCTGGCACCACGCCGGCCGCCAGCACCGCATTGTCACTCGCAGCCAATCTTTGTGACACTTCTTTACGATAGCGATTTAAATCTTGTACCGACTCAAAAGTACGCTCAAACAGTAGCGACATATTATGCAAAATACGTTCTATGACTTTCTTTTCCCACACGATATCAAAATTAATTTGCCCGTCTAACCAACGCTCCAGCCAATCAGGATCTGGCAAGCGACTTTGTATGGTGTCATTAGGAAACAACGATTGATTAACATGCAAATTGGTCGGATGCAAAGGCTTTTCCGTGCGGCGGGCAGATGCCATCAAGACGCCAATCTTGGCGAAAGCTGCACGTGCGGTATCGCCTGCTTCGCCCAAAGCCTTTTTCATATAACGCAAGTAGGCGCCGCCATGACGTGCTTCATCCTGGCTAATGATTTTGTAAATTTGTTTGATGACGGGTTCGGTGTGCCAGTCGGAGGCGCAGCGATACCAATGGTTCAGACGAATCTCGCCGCAAAAATGCAGCATCAGAGTTTCTAACGGTGGTGCAGGATCAAATTCAAAGCGAACTTTATCCAGCTCTTCCTCGGTTGGTACCAATTCCGGGTGGAAGCGACGCAGATACTCCATCAGGACCAAAGAATGCTTTTGCTCTTCAAAAAACCAGATAGACATAAAAGCGCAAAAATCGCTGTCACCCCGGTTATCACGCAAAAACATTTCGGTGGCAGGCAATGCAGACCATTCGGTAATCGCATTCATCTTGATGGTTTGCGCCTGTTCCAGCGTCAACTTAGAAGCATCGTACTGATCCCACTTGATGTCGGTATCCATGTTCCAGCGGACTTGCTCTAAGGATTTAAACAGTTCTGGGTAAAGCATAATGACCCTTACAAAGTTACAGCAAAAATAAAAATATTTACTCGATTTTACCAGACAGATATGACTGCTTCACGACAAATAAAAAGTGAAAACGGGACATTCCTCAGATGAGCGCATCAGGACTTATCCACAAAAACATACTCTGAGATGGTGCAAATTCAGGGTCTACTTTCTGTTCATGTTGGGGTATGACAGAATTTTTCAACTTAATATAAGATACGCAAACCGAGTCAAATTGGATGTCATCGTAATCAAGGAGCATGTATGTCTTATTCTCACAAAATCAGCGGCGCATTATTATTCAGCTTGGTTGCTGGCATTTCTAGCGTTGCAATACCGGATACTGCACTGGCAGACACTACGGCAAGTTGCCCTGCTGTCTTACACCATACGTTTAACCGCTTACAAGACGATGCGCCACAAGATCTTTGTCAGTACGCCGGCAAAGTGACTCTGGTTGTGAATACTGCCAGCTACTGCGGCTTTACCAGCCAATATCAAGGCTTGGAAGCGTTACACGCCAAATATAATCCTAAAGGCTTGGTTGTGCTCGGCTTTCCATCCAATGATTTTGGTCAGCAAGAACCAGGTAACAGCAAGGAAATCGCCGATTTTTGCTTTAATACCTACGGCGTGAAATTCCCGATGTTCTCTAAATCATCGGTCAAAGGAAAAGACGTCAATCCCTTGCATGCAGAATTAATCAAGGCAACCGGCACCACACCAAAATGGAATTTTTATAAATATCTGATCGATCGCAAAGGCAATGTCGTAGCGGCTTACTCCAGCGTGACTACGCCAGACGATAAAAAATTGGTCGCAGATATCGAAAAAGCGTTGGCGCAATAAGCTTAATTGCGGGTCGCAAAGTAAATAATCAGGGGCAAAACTATAAAGAACGGGTCATCGCAAAGATCGGTCAGTAATTGATGTATCGTTATAAATGTGGGTGCGCTAAGGCGTGCCCATTTTTATACGTGAAAATTAAACATAAAGATTCCGCAATCTGATCCGCGAATCAAAGATTATCCTTGTGCCAATAAATCGTTTGAATTGAATCCGTTTACTCAAGTCATGCGTAAAAGACAGTAGAAGCAAAGTAACTTTGCAATTATATTAATAGACTACTACCTTCCTTGTTTGAATATGATGAAAATTGCGGTCATCGGTTCCGGCATCTCCGGCCTCTCTTGCGCTTATCGCTTATCCCAGGCGCAACATCACGTTAGCTTGTTTGAAGCCAATGATTATTTTGGCGGACACACGCACACAGTAGATGTGACCCTAGACGGCTGCACTTATGGTGTCGACACGGGGTTTTTAGTGTTTAACCACAAAACCTATCCCAATCTGGTTCAGCTATTTAAAGAACTTGAGATAGAAACCGTCGCCACCGACATGTCATTCTCGGTAAAAATGCCCATCGGCAAGCGGATGATGGAATGGGCGGGCGCCAATCTTGATACCGTTTTCGCACAACGTCGCAATTTGTTGAGCCCCGGTTTTTTGCGCATGCTAAGAGACATCTTACGTTTTAACAAACAAACTACGGCGTTGGCCAATACGGCCAAAGAAGCGGCAACAGCATCAGCTAACAGTAATAATGATTTTCAGCTTTCGCTCGGCGCTTTTTTAGATAAGCATCACTACAGCGCAGAATTCCGTTCCTGGTATTTACTGCCGATGGCGGCCTGCATCTGGTCTTGCCCTACCGCTGCGATGATGGCCTTTCCTTTGTCGTCGTTTGTACAGTTTTGCCACAATCATGGCTTGTTGCAAGTCAATGACCGACCACGCTGGCAAACCGTCAAAGGCGGAGCTAAACACTATGTCGATCAAATGCTCAAAGAGCTACCAAATCGTTATCTGAACACGCCTGTTCTGGCGGTTCATCGCACACCCAAAAAGACGGTACAGATCCAGACCAAAGATGGTTTGCAAGAATTTGATCACGTCGTTTTAGCAACCCATAGCGACCAGAGCCTGCGCATGCTGGCAGACGCCTCCACCAATGAGCAGACCATTTTATCGGCAGTCACTTATGAGCCAAACAGAGCGGTATTGCATACCGACGCCCGCTTTTTACCCGAGCAGAAAAAAGCCTGGTCGGCCTGGAATTACCAAAGTGAAAGCGGTGCCGAACCCAAGGTCTGCGTACATTATCTGATCAATCAATTGCAACCTTTGCCATTCAGTACGCCCGTGATCGTGACCTTAAATCCGATCAGCGAGCCTGATCCGGCAAAAGTCTTGGCCAGCTTTGATTATGCCCATCCGGTGTTTGATCAAAAGGCCATACAAGCACAAACTCGCTTACACCAAATCCAAGGCCAGGCGCACACCTGGTTTGCCGGTGCCTGGACTGGGTATGGCTTTCATGAAGATGGCTTGAAATCAGGCTTAGCTGTAGCCGAACAATTGCTGTCGCAGCATCAGCAACAAACTAGCAAGGCTGCCTGAGCCATGGACGCCAAGCTAACCGCGACCATCCAACTCTGTATAGGAGAGGTTCGGCATCACCGTTTGCGCCCGGCGGCGAATCGTTTTAACTATGGCGTATTTTTTATCCGCGTACCTCTGCGCTCCTTGGGAAATGCAAGTGTCAGCGCAAGCCAAAACGGATGTCGCCTGTTCTCGCGCAATCGCTTTAATCTGATGTCGTTTTACGACAAAGATCATGGCGATGGGCAGCAAGCCTTGTTGCCGTGGATTGACAACTTACTCAAATCAGAAAATGTGACCGACGCCACGGGTGAAATCTGGCTACAAAGTTTTCCAAGAGTGTTAGGTTATGTATTTAACCCAGTCTCATTCTGGTTTTGCCATCGCGAAGATGGCGAATTACGTGCCATCGTGTGTGAGGTACGCAATACCTTTGGCGAAAAACATATTTACTTGCTAGACACTGGTGCGGCACAAAAATATGGCCAAGAATTAATCGCCAAAAAAATCTTCCATGTCTCCCCTTTTTGCGCGATAGAAGGCAAATACCGTTTTCGCTTTATGCAAGCGACGCGCCAGATCGGTGATGCAATTCGGTTACAGCATGTTGCGCGAATTGATTATGACGACGACACCGGGCCTTTGTTATTGACCAGTATCGCCGGTGGAGAAAACTCTCTCAGCAACCAACTCGTTGCCTGGGCTTTGCTGCGCTATCCCTTACTCACCTTTGGTATCGTCGCACGCATCCATTTACAAGCGCTTTATCTCTGGATAAAACGTGTTCCATTTTTTTCTAAACCTATTCCCCCTGCCAAAGAGGTAAGCCGATGAGCAGCCTGCATCCAACATTAAACCCAGACCAAGATCAAACTGCAGCGATCAATACAGCAGAGTTTCCAGCAGAGGCAAAATTTGTTCTTAGTCTGCTCAATAAGCTGCAATATGGCAGCCTGACTATCCAATTTCCTGATCAGCAAATAGCGACTTTTGGCGATGGTAATCATCCAAAAATTCAATTGCATATGAAAGATTGGCAGCTCTGCCGCTCCGTCTTAAAATCTGGCGATATCGGTTTTGCAGAAAGCTACATTGCGGGCAATTGGAGTACGCCACAACTGCCTGCTTTGATAGAAATGATTTCGCGCAATCGTCAGCAGTTAGAGTCCGTGATTTATGGTACATGGTGGGGCAACTTGCTGTATCGGGTAAAGCATTTTTTAAACCGTAACTCACGCTCTGGTAGCAAAAAAAATATTCATGCGCACTATGACATAGGCAATGACTTTTATCGCCTGTGGCTTGATCCTTCTATGACGTATTCCAGTGCCTTATTCTCCGGCGATAAAGTGGAAACTTTGCATGATGCGCAACTGGCAAAATACCGACGCATCTTGCAGCAGTTACAAGTACACCCACAAGATAATATTCTGGAAATTGGTTGCGGCTGGGGCGGCTTTGCGGAGGTTGCCGCAACCGAGGCATTTGCGCATGTCACCGGACTGACGCTTTCGACAGAACAACTCCATTTTGCGCAAGAGCGTTTGCAAAAAGCAGGCTTGCATGAAAAAAGTAAATTGCACATCCAGGATTATCGCGATGCTCATGGTAATTACGACGCGATCGCCTCGATCGAAATGTTTGAAGCCGTCGGTGAATCTTACTGGCCAAGCTATTTTGAATGTATCAGCCGCAATCTGAAAAAAGGTGGTCGTGCCTGCGTACAAAGTATCGTGATTGCCGATGATTTATTTGACCGTTATCGCAAAGGGACAGACTTTATTCAGCAATACATTTTCCCAGGCGGCATGCTACCTTCGATACAAATCTTTAAACAATACGCGCAGGAACATGGCCTGGAAGTGGTTGATACTTTTACCTTTGGTCTTGATTACGCCAGAACTTTGCAAGAATGGCGTAGTGCCTTTATGGCCAAGTTAACAGAAATCAGGGCGCAAGGTTTTGACGACGAATTTTTCCGCACATGGGAATTTTATCTGGCCTATTGCGAAGCAGGCTTCCGCGCTCATAGTATTGATGTCGCACAATTCACTTTGGTAAAAAAATGAGTCGCCCGCATCCATCGCGCTCACTGCGTGCTTTATTTTTGTTGCTATGTTCACTGCTACTCGCCAGCTCGGTGACTATGGAAGCAATGGCAGCAGATTCAGAGCACATCAAAAAAGAAATCCCGCAAGCACATGCCTTGGGTAGTGGCACATTCCGCTGGTTCGGGATTGCGGTTTATGATGCTCAGTTATGGGTAGGCAAAGATGGCTATACACCCGAGGCCAGCGGCAAATTAGGCAAGGAACCGCTAGCATTGGATTTGACATATGCACGCTCGCTGGTGGGCAGCAAAATTGCCGAAGCGAGTATTGAAGAGATTCAAAAGCTAAAATTAGGCACGGCAGATCAGCGTAAAATCTGGCTGGAGCAAATGCGAAAACTGTTTCCTGATGTAAAAGAAGGTAATCACATTACCGGCATTTTTATACCTGCCGAAGCAGCCCGGTTTTACTTAGATGGAAAATTATTGGGTGAAATTAAAGACGCTGATTTTGCGAATGCTTTTTTTTCTATTTGGTTAGATAAAAAAACAACTGCTCCGGATTTGCGCCAAAAATTGCTGGCTGGCAGTAACGGCTAACACAGCTGATGCATCTAATGCAGTAACCAAGGCATCTCCCAAAGCAACAAAACCGCCTCACTAAGCTTGGTCTATTTTTAATTTATCAAGGACATCCTGATGAACCTATTTTTCCGTTCCGTTATGCAAGCATTCAGTAAATTCAGCCGGCTAACCATGGGTGTCTCCGTCGCCTTGTTGCTGAGCTCTTGCGCCAGTAGTTTTGAACCCTCCATGTACGCAACAGAAAAACCAACATTAGAATTGACCCGTTACTTCAACGGTGTGGTTGATGCCTGGGGTATGTTCCAAGATCGCTCAGGCAAAATCGTGAAACGTTTTACCGTCGTCATGCATTGCAACTGGAATGGCGATACCGGCACACTGGATGAAGATTTTACTTACTCGGACGGTACCAAGCAAAAGCGCGTCTGGACTTTGAAAAAAACCTCTGAAACGACTTTTATCGGCACCGCAGCCGATGTCGTGGGTGAAGCCAAAGGCGTCATTTCGGGTAATACTTTGCATTGGAATTATGTGCTCGCCTTGCCCGTAGACGGGAAAATTATCAATGTTGATTTTGATGATCTGATGGTATTGATGGATGACAAAATTATGCTGAACCGTGCCTTGATGAGCAAGTATGGCATCTCGCTAGGTAGCGTCACTCTGTCCTTTACTAAACGTGATAGCAAATGAATCCACGCATAAGCGACTGGCGCGGAAAACACGTCTGGGTCATCGGTGCCTCCACTGGCATCGGCGCGGAGACCGCCAAGTTATTACTGCAAAAAGGCGCCAATGTGGCGCTGTCGGCGCGGCAAAAAACCACATTGGAGCAAGTAGCCGCAGGTCATAGCGCGGCGATGATTTTGCCTGTCGATATTACCGACCATGCGACTTTAGTTGAAGCACATGCAAACTTAATACAAACATGGGGCAAGATAGATTTGGTCTTGGTAGTAGCAGGCGGTTATAACGCTATGCGGGCGGATGAATTTGATTTACTTGCAGCGAATAAGCTGATCGATCTGAATCTGCGCGGAGTCTTAAATTGTCTGGATGTCGTTTTGCCGACCTTGCTACGACAAGGGCAAGGCGGGATTGGCATTGTGGGATCGGTTGCGGGTTTATCGGGTCTGCCCAAAGCGCTGATTTATGGACCGACCAAAGCGGCGATTATCAATTTATGTGAATCGCTGTATTTTGATCTACATCCTAAAAATATTGCGGTGTACCTGATCAGCCCCGGCTTTGTCAAAACCCCGCTGACTGCGGATAATGACTTTGAAATGCCTTCATTAATCACGGCAGAAGTTGCCGCGCAAGAGCTAGTAGCTGGCATAGAATTGGGGCAGTTTCATATCCATTTTCCAAAACGCTTTACGAACTGGCTCAGGTTTGCGCGTTTGCTGCCTTATCGCTGGTATTTTGCGTTGATCCATAAAACGACCGGACTATGAACGAGAACTCTTTTCCTGGCGTGGGCACTCATATTGTGACTAATCCAGCTACTAATGTAGTCAATGCGGTAGACGCCTACGAAGAGGCGTTGGAAAAACTCATCGTTTTTTTTGAGACGCTCACACCTGACAGCAGCCAGCAAATCAGCGCGATTTATGCTGAAAAAGCTTACTTCAAAGATCCGTTTAATGAGGTACAAGATGTGGCCGCCATTATCAAAATTTTTTCTCACATGTTCTCGCAAGTGAACCAGCCGCGGTTTAAAGTCCACACCCATATTTTGCAAGGAAATGAAGCCTTTATCAGTTGGGATTTTTTGTTCACGATGAAGCGGTTTTCCAGCGAATTGCAGCGCATTAAAGGCGCAACGCATTTACGTTTTCTAGAAGATGGTCGCGTCAGTTATCACCGGGATTACTGGGATGCAGCGGAAGAATTATATGAAAAGCTGCCGATACTGGGAAGCCTGATGCGGGCATTAAAACGCGCTGCCAGAAATTGATCTGAACAGCGCCAACACAATATACTCCCCCTCATTTTTACAAAATACGCCTTATAGTCCAATGATTCTCTGGACAATTAAATATACATAGAGGCAGTATATTTAAAAATTCTCTATGGCTAATGCGGCATATGCCCTTTGTCTGGCAATTGATACTACTTATATCAGCATGGGCTAAGCAGCCATCAAGCTTTATGAAGCTTACGTTGAAGTGCGTTTTTTTGCTGCCACCGTCGCCTTTTTTACCACAGTAGTTTTAATTGGCGACTGACTTGCTGCTTTATGGACAGCCGTATTGGTCGCAGTGCCGGGTTTAGTTTTGGCAGAGGTTTTAACGACTTTAATTTTCTTCGCTGCGGCTGTAGGTGTTGTTGCCGCTGCTGCCGCTGCTGCCTTCTCCGGTGCTTTTTTTACTGAGTTTTTAGGTGCGCTCTTGCTTGACGTTGAAGTGGCTTTTTTTGCTGCTTTTTCAGGCGTTGGCTCCTCCGGTTCGCTTGCCATTGCTTTGCTGACTGCTTGCTTAAATTGATCTTGCAGCAAGTTCCACCAGGCTGCCGGGTTGCTAAACCGGGTCGAACTATCCGCGCCTGCGGCATCTTCTGCTGTGGCGTGCTGTGCTGGGGTATTGGGTATCGGGTCTGGAAGCGGCGCACTTGCGGGCAAACGCGTGCTGACAACGGGTGGTGGAGTGGGTGTAAATATGGGCGCGGCTTCAGAACTACCTTTGTTATTGCCAGAATCAGCGGGAGGATTAGGCCAGTAATCACGCGTAGGCTTTGCTGCCTCCGGCGAGCTTGTAGAAGAGCTTGCGGGTGAGCTTGAAGACGCGCTTGCCGCGCTCATGGTGTTGGCGAAACTCTCGCTTAAAGAATTGAGTGCCGCAATCGTTGCACGCTGTACTTCTAGTGCTTGTATAGTGCCGCGCAACATGTTCATGTTGACTGTCAGCCAGGATTCTACGGTTTTCAGATCTTTGATTTTTTTATCTAAGTCATCAATGGACACGGTCGGCGTGACCATACCTGGAATATGCATGCCGCCCCATAGATTTTTGACGAAGGACAAGCTGTCATTCATCGACGCCATACCGGGAATCTCGCTGGTATTAAAAGGGGAAGTCATGGTGGTCTCCTGATGGTGTTGCTATCTGTAGTGCGATCTGTAATGCTATCTGCATTGCTATCGTTTTTTTGAACATGCGGCGGATATGAATCCATCCAATGGGTCAAATCTGCCGATGCAAATTCAGCAGATCAAATTCAGTTGAATCGACTCATCTTGCATGAGGTCGGCAGTGCCGTCAATCGTGATGGGAAATAGCGTTCAGTTTTAAAGCCATAACCACTGCCCTCATTATCAAACCACACTGCACCACGCATTGCACCAGCATTTAAAGTTCCGCGGCTAAAGTCGGTACGTTTTTGCATCACAGATACATACAGGGGCTGTATCAGTTGATGGTCGCTGGCACGCATGCTGGCATCATGAAAACCGTTTTTAAAGCTGGCACCTTCCAAGGCTTTGGCGACGGCAGCGGCTTCTACACTCCCGGCTTTTTCAATCGCGGCAACGAGCATCCTGATCATCACCTGCATACGCAAATGCACATAATCATCCCGCGGATCGGGGTAGCGCTGGCGGAAGCTTTGATAAAACGCATCACTCTCAGCGCCACCCACATTGGGATGCCACTCTGCCACCGCACGTACCCGACCAACTCCGGCATCAGCAATCGCGGCTGGTGCGCCTAAAGCATTGGCGTAAAAAGTATAAAACTTGATGTCCATACCCGCCTCTTTCACCGCCTTGATTAACAAAGTCAGGTCGTTACCCCAATTGCCAGTGATCACCGTATCGGCACCACTGGCTTTGATCTTGGCAGCGTAAGGTGCAAAATCTTTGATCTTACCAATCGGATGCAAGTCTTCTCCTACTATTGCCATGTCTGGACGTTTTGCCGCCAGCATGCTGCGCGCAGCGCTTGCTACTTGTCTGCCGAAACTATAATCCTGCCCCACCAAATACACCTTTTTGGCATGCACATCGTCCCGGATCACGTCGGTCAGCACGTTCATTCGCATGTCTGCATTGGCATCAAAACGAAAATGCCAAAAACTACATTTCTCATTCGTCAAACTTGGTTCTACTGCGGAATAATTCAAAAACAAAACCCGGTGCTGCGGCACACGCTGGTTATGCTTATTGATCGCATCCACCAAAGCCAGTGCTACGGCGGAGCTATTACCTTGCACAATAAATGGGATGTCCTGATCGGTCACATGCTTTAGCAAGGTCAGACTATCTTCTACGCCTTGCTTATTATCAAAGGTAGATAAACTCAACGGATGCCTGCCATCCGGCAAACGTACGCCACCATGTGCGTTCACCTGCTCTATCGCTAATTGCAAGTTACGCACGACGGCCTCACCTGCATTGCTGAAAGCACCACTCAAGCCGTCTATCATGGCAATCCGTATCGGCGTGGTCTGCACTTTGTCCGTCATCACTGAGGATAATTTAGAAGGTGGACTAGAAGCTGAATTAACAGCACGGTCAGGAGCTGAAAAGGCGGGTTGCGCTATGATGGCGGGTAACAACAGAACGACCAATAAGGCAATCCAGCGAGAAACTTTTTTTGCTCTAAACAACATCAACAACCTCATTTTTGGTGCGTACTTAAAATCATCTCTGCTACCCATATTGCTATCAGCAATAGTGCTTTGCTTACATTTTACATGGCGACAGTCATCGTAAGTCGACGCCAGAACGTTTACCATAGAGCTTGATGTGAGCAAATGAACTAAGATCGTTTTGCTACCTCTATCTTAGGTATGTACCTGAGTTAATACGTTATTGAGTTAATTCGCAAATTCAGTCCAACCAAATTCAACAGGCAATAGTGCTAAACGTAACATGACGTCTAATCTGCTGACAAGACTGCGCCCCGACCGTAAAATTTTTGCTTTTGTGCTTGCTGCAATCTTGCTGCATGTCATGGCATTGCATTGGATTAATTCGCTTCCGGATAAGACCTCCGGTGTAGATCTTAAAGATACAGAGATCAAACCTAGTTTGTTATACGTCAACCAAATTATTCAGAAAACTCCGACAAAACAGGACGAAGTAATAGCACCAAGCAAAATAGTGAAGCTTGATAAAAAATCGATAGCAGTAGCAACACCTGCACCAAGCCCAAAATCAGCTCCCGCAAAACAGCCCATAGCACCGCCACTACCAGGCCAGGTTGCCGATGGTAGTCAGGAAACCGCGATCTACGAGGCGGCAGCAGGTTATCTGGCAGTCACACCGGTACCAAGGCAGCCCGCGGCTTCTAGCAATTCAGCCACCTCTGCACCTAATCCTGCCAGCACATCGTCTGACATCGCGGCACCGCTGACCCCAGCGCAGCAAACTACAGCAGAACAGACTGCCGCTCCCACAGCAAGCCAAAGCGAGAACGCTAATTTATCAGCACAATTTAAAGTAAGCCCGCCACCATCAGCGCTACTAGAATTGCAATTGATCAGATCAGAAGCGAATGGCAATCCCTTTTATGGCGTAGGTGAAATCAACTGGCATGTCAGCGATCGTGCTTATAGTATGTCGGTGGATGCGGGTGTAAATTTGTTGGTCACAACACTGAATTTATTGAAAATAAAAAGTGAGGGAAAAATCACCGAAGCGGGGATCGCACCTGTGACCAGCAGCGAATCCAGACGTAACCGCTCAGAAACTGCGATCCATTTTAATTATGAAGAAAAGCTAGTCAGCTTTTCCTCCTCAAATAAGTCTTTGCCCCTGGCCGACGGCGCACAAGATAAAGCCTCGGTGCTAATGCAACTGGCAGGCATAGGTTATGCCGATCCTAGCCAATTCCGTACCGGACGAGAAATCGTCATCCAAGTCGCAGAAGAACGCGATGCGACTAACTTCCAATTCGTGATCCTTGGACAAGAAGAATTAAAAAATAAACTCGGTACATTTAACACCTGGCATGTGGTACGTCCGCCTCGTCCCGGAGCCTACAATTCGCAACTCGACGTCTGGTTTGCGCCAGACAAAAACTGGTATCCCGTGCAGGTACGAAATACAGAAAGTAGTGGAGCCATCACTACTCAAATAGTGACCAAAATTACGCCGCAATAAAATGAAGAAAGACCAACCGCTATGCCAAAACTATTCTTGATGCCCGAACAAACTACTACTAAAAAATCGCGTCGCTTACTGATCCTCACTACTCTGTTCAGTAGCGTTATTGGCAGCACTGCGATTACATCCAATGCTGCAACCGCTGCAGAAGCAGACGCCAAGCAAAGTATTAACCTGCCGCCTTCCGCGACCTTGGTGTACACCATTAAAGCCAAGCAAAGCGGGATTACTCTCGGCGGTGACGCCAGCGTTGCATGGAAAACCTCAGAGCAAAAATACAGTATCGTGACAGAAACCCGCGCCATGTTGTTTGGCAAAATCCTGGATTCCAGTAGTGTAGGCAGCGTTGACGAATACGGTTTAGAACCAGAAAAATTTAATGAAAAACGGTTCCGCAAACCAGAGAGTATTACCAGCTTTGACCGCAAAGGCGATAAAAAAGTCATCAGCTTTAGTGAGTCAACTGAGACCTATCCGATCAAAGGTGGCGAACAGGATCGCACCAGTGCAAGCTGGCAATTAGTCGCGATGGCACGCGCCGCAGGCAATAAATTTAAACCCGGCAGCGAGTGGAAAATGTTTGTGGCAGGCAGACGCGATGCAGAAACATGGACGTTTAAAGTCATGCAAAATGAATCTTTATCCACAGCATTAGGGCAGCTAGACACGGTACATATTATTAAAGCGCCGCCACCGGATTCTAAAGATCAGCAGGTAGAGTTATGGCTGGCACCGAGTTTGGAATGGTATCCGGTACGTGTGCGGTTTAGCGATGCAGATGGTGATTTTGTAGAACAGATGATAGGGCAGATTAAGAAATAAAAAGGGCTCTGCTGACATGCCCGATTATTTAAAAAAAACAGGATGTTGACGCCATTCCTGGTTGGCTTGCTCTATTGCTTGCTCAACAAATTTTTCTTTAATCAGTTTATCTAATTGCTTGTTAAACGCATTCAAATAACTAAGGCAAGGACTTTGTGTGACAAAGCCAGCAAAATTAGGCACATCACTTAAGTAAGGATAAAGAGCGATGATTTTATGATCGTTGGGATAAGACATCAGTAGCGCTCTGCCGGGATAGAAACCCGTAAGTACGTAATCAAAACGGTCTGCTGCCAGCATTTTAAAACTGGTTTCAAGATCATTGGCTTCCTGAATTTTTAGCTTATTTTTTATAAAGCTATCAAACGGTTCACCGAAGCGGTTTCCTCTTGCAACGCCACCACGCAGTGCCACCAGATCGTCCCAGGTCGTAAAATTAATCTGTTTGTCAGTACGGACAAAAGCGGCAACGGGATTGAGCATCACCGGGTTGCTAAAAGTGAGGTAGGTGCGGCGCTCCGGGATGTCTTTAAGTGTAACGACCAGATCGATCGTGCCACTTTGCGCCGCGGCCAAGACCCGGTTAAACGGTCCAAGATAACGAATCTCGTAAGGCACACCAAGATCAGTAAAAATCCGTTTAGCGACTGCAACACTAGCGCCGTGCATGGTGGTGCCGTCATACCAATGCAAGGGTGGATAAGCAGGGTCCGCAGAAATGATGATCTTCTCGCAGACTCCAAGCGCCATACATTCAGCGCTGACGACCATACCAAGAGCGATCACAACAATCACGGCCATCCAATGCGAGAAGCGACGGCGTAAGTGATCGCAGGTCATACCAAGTTGTCTCTCCGCTTCTATTTGCATGTCAACTGAATCCGATCCTTGGGACAGATGTCTCATTATTTTTATAATGGTTTTGTTGTAATGTTTATACCATCATAGGACACTCTCCGGGTAACCGCAACTAGACTGACACCATTATATTGGGATGATTACTCGCATGTTGGTCAGAACATCAGATCGTACTTAAATATTACTCCCCCAGTGTATATTTTAGTTGTCCATACATTCCTTGGACAATCAGCCATTTTTTAAAAATAATAAGGGGAGTATATTAAAATCCCTACAAAAATGGCTGAACGCTGGTCATGCCGCGCGCCAGCGGGTGTAGCCATAAGCAAACACACTCACAATCAAACCAAATAGAGATTGCATAACAACCGATGATATCGTTGCGACCCCGTTAGCACCAACTACGTCCAGAAACGGGACATCTTTAATCTGCGTGGCAAGGTATAAGCCAAATAAAAATAGAGCAATAAAAGTTCTGGAAGTTCTGGTCATCCGCCCCAACAGATTGGCAGTGGCAGCAATCGCAAAAATTCCACTGACTAAGCTCACCGCGCGCAACATATCGTGACCAGCCCAACGCACAATTACCGGAGCAGTTAATAGCAAGCCGAGTAAGCAGCTGGCAACAATTTGCCGCCAGTAGCGCATCGACGCACCGCCCATGACTACGGCTGTCATGCTCTCAGTATCCGACTGGTAATCACGCACACTCAGGTCACTGATTTGCACGCCCCAAAATGCAACTACAATCAGAACAAAGCCACCTAGTAGTGCGCTGCCCACGGTGCAGCCCGCCAATATTGCGAATATAAGTCCAGCGCTCATGATGGGACTAGACGCCAGGCTCAAAGCCAGCTCCGCTACGACCTGACCGGTAAAGCCAGGTAGGCTGGCAGCCAAAGCAAATAGCGGTCGTGTGAGTTTGGTCAGTGGACGTAACAAGCGGTTGGCAAACCCAATCAAAGACCAAGACTGGCGGCGGACAGAAAGCTTGATTTTGTCCGGAGAAAACCGATGGAACAAGGCGATCGCCAGCAGCACAGGCAATGCCGCGATCACTCCACCAGCAATGCGCGTCAGCACTACCGTTGTTGACCAGAACTCCCCTTCTAACACCACAGGAGGCAAGGTCTTATCAAAATCAGAAATACCAATAGAAAAATGCGAGGTATGAAACATCGCCAGAAACCCTAGATTGGATGTCGCCACTCCAGAAAAATCAAATATCATTGCCGGCGTCCATGATGTGACGGAGCCATGATCAGCAATTACAATCGGTACTGTGCTTTGCAGCATCCACACAAAAAAATACGCGACGTCACCGGCCTTGCCAGATAAAGGGGCAAACGCTTCGCAAAATAAAGCCATGCTGCAGGCGAATATGACGGAAGGGAAAAATACGATTACATAGGTTTTCAGATACACCAGCAACTGTATCGGCCCTTCGCCACGCAACAAATGCAAGACCAGAATAGTCGCCAGCAATGCCAATATCAGCACACACAAATAAGCGACCGCACCCAGCCATCGCCCTATTAAAAATACGCTGTTACTAATGGGCATCGTTGCGAGTACGCTGCCGCAGCCGCTACGAAAATCGTCGTTCATACGACCACGTACCAGGTAAAAACCACCCAGACCAAAAAATAAATTCGCCAGTAACGAGCTACCCAGCGCCAGGCATAAACTATTGTAAACCACCCTCGCATCGCCTACGGATATCAATACCGAACCGCTAATCGGATCTGCAATCATCATCCAGGTAATCGCGACCACCGCCAAGATCGCGACGATGCTACTGATACGGCGGGTACGCAAGCGCACTTCACTTTGTATCATCGTCCACAAAACATAGGCGGTCATGCTGCCAGCTCCTGAATCGCATACTGCTGTGCCATCAAGGCTTCTTCCAGACTAGGCTCCGCAACCAGTGCGCCATTACAAGGTGAATGCGGATGCGCAATCCGCAAGTGGATCTGGGATTCATGTCTTTGTACCTGAAGTACCTGAACACGCTTGCTCAGCAACTCATATTCCTGAGTGTTTACGGTGACTGACCAGATGTGGCCGCGCCCATGTTTTACAAAACTATCCGGGGTGTCGTAAGCGATCAATTTACCCTTGCGCATGATCGCCAGATGGCTTGCCATGTTCTCAATATCGGAGACAATATGGGTCGATAAAATCACTAATTTTTTAAAGCCGATTTCTGACAATAGCTGGCGAAACCGTAATCGCTCTTCCGGGTCCAGACCTGCTGTCGGCTCATCGACAATCAAGATATCAGGATCATTCAGCAAAGCTTGTGCAATCCCCAGGCGACGGCGCATACCACCTGAAAACGTCGAGGCATAGCGATCCGCATGCTCATGCAAATTGACCATCTCCAGCAATTGTCTGATCCTGCTACCAGACGGATCGCGGACACCCTTTAAGGCCGCAAAATACTGTAAAAATTCTAGCGCACTCAGGTTAGGATAAACGCCAAAGTCTTGCGGCAAAAAGCCTAAGCGCTGGCGTATCGCATTCGGCTTTTTGGCAATATCAATCCCGTCAAATAAAATTTGACCACTGGTCGGCTTGGTCAATGTCGCTATCATCTGCATCAGCGAAGTCTTGCCAGCGCCGTTATGGCCGATCAGCCCCAGCACGCCGCTACTCAACTGCATAGAAACATCATCAACCGCCGTCACGGTCTTGTTATAGGTTTTTACGACATTGTGGAGTTCTAGCATGGCGTTTACTCGTCTTTTCAATATTAGGATGAAAATCAGAATAAATGGGATGCATCAAATGCTCCAGAGCTATAAGACAAAGTGCGAAGATCGGGGAATAAAACGATAAATTGAGGGCATCAGCAGATTGGTCGATGATGGTCAGAAGAATTGGGCAGCGATTTGCCGGGTCGTTGTACCCTCGTGACAAGCGCTGGCAATTGACGATGTTTAACTATGGAGAACATAGCAATCTGATATGCTCTTAATCAAGTTAGCGATAAATTTACCATTATGATTTGTGAGTAATTTTGAGTCGCTATGTCATCAAGCGACTTTTAATAGAATTAATTTCCATGCAGAAATTAATTCTGGGGGCGCTTCTTGATGTGACCCTGACTCCAGCTACAATCAAAGACGCATCCAGCATTTTAATTTTCAAAAAAAAATCATGAGCATAGAAAAAATTCGTCAAGTTTTAAAAGACCATGCGCGGCTGACTGTTGATATTGCCACGCTAGCAGATGATGCAGATTTGTATGAGGCAGGTATGACATCGCATGCCAGCGTCAATGTCATGCTGGCACTGGAAGATGCATTTGATCTGGAGTTCCCTGACCGCATGCTTAAGCGTAGCGTGTTTGAAAGTATGGCCGCAATGGACGCTGCAATACAGGAACTCACCGCCTGAAGGTTTTAGTATTGAAGTAGATAAGATGTAGGAATTTTTTTAGAAACTCCACCCTCTTATTTACTCACTTATTTAACGTAATACTTTTAGTCCACTACTCACTTATGCCTGCATCCACCTCTGCATCCACACTGATTGCACAAGCTAAGTCCATCGCTAAAGAAATTGCAGCCACTCATGCAGATGCAGTTGATAAGGATAGTCGTTTCCCGCAAGAGGCAATCACTGCGCTAAAAGAGGCGCAATTATTAAGCGCTTATATTCCTGCCTCTCTGGGTGGTGCGGGCGCTAGCCTAAGTACTCTGGTGGAGATTTGTGAAGCGTTAGGCCAGCATTGCTCTGCTACCGCGATGGTATTTGCGATGCACCAGATACAGGTGATTACTCTGGTCCGGCATGCATCTGATCATCCTTGGTATCAGCAGTATTTACGCGACCTGGTGACACACCAATATCTGATTGCCTCAGTCACGTCTGAGGTTGGCGTTGGTGGAGAAATGCGACGCAGTAGCTGTCACGTCCAACAAGATGACAAAAAAAATAGTATGCAATTTAAGTTAGTTAAAAATGCGACTACGATTTCTTACGGCGCTCAGGCAGATGACTTATTGGTGACAGCAAGACGCTCAGAAGACGCCGCGAATAACGATCAGTCCTTAATTTTGGTCCGCAAAGCCGACTACAGCTTAGAACAAAAAGGCGAGTGGGACACCATGGGTATGCGCGGCACTTGCAGCCCACCATTTTTGCTCAGCGCGAGTGGTGGTGCAGAGCAAATTATAGCGACACCGTTTGCGGACATGTCTAGCGTAACGGTAGTACCGGTATCGCACTTATTATGGAGTGGCATCTGGCAAGGTATTGCAGCAGCGGCAGTCAATAAAGCACGGGCGTTTGTGCGAGGTCAGGCAAGAGCTAATCCAGGTACTACGCCACCAACTGCATTGCGTCTTGCCGAGTTAGTCTGCACCTTGCAAACTATGCGCACTTCCGTGCAAGCCTGCCTGATTGAATACGAACAACTCGCTGCCGCACCCGATGCAGCGCAAGGGATTTTATCCTCCATGCCGTATGCGCTAAAAATCAATAATCTCAAAGTAGAAACATCGCAAATCCTGCCACAGATTGTGGGGAAAGCTTTATTAATCTGCGGAATTTTAGGCTACAAAAACGATAGTAAATTCAGTATGAGTCGTCATCTGCGTGATGCTCATTCAGCCGCATTAATGGTTGGCAATGATCGCATCTTAGCGACCAATGCTAATTTATTGCTGATATTAAAAGATGACTAAAATTCGGCCAAAAGAAAAATTAACAATCCCTAAAAAAAACTAAAAGGACAAACGATGTCAATTGATTTTTCTCCCGAGTTATTGACCGATGATCTGGTCGCTGCAGGTCATATTATTCCGGTCGGTGTACAAGGTATTTTTGGCCGTGGCCCGATGTTTGAAGATGTATTGCGCCAATTTGATGACTTAGTAAGCCGCCTGGCGATGCCTGACGGTGCAACTAAAATGTCCTTCCCTCCTTGCCTTGATCGCAAGGTATTGGAACAAAGCGAATTTCTGGATTCTTTCCCGCAACTGGCTGGCACTATTTTTAGTTTTACCGGCAACGAAGCCCAGCATAAAGAACTCAGCGAATGTGTGCATGAAGGTCGCCCGTGGACGCATCTACAAACCATGACGGCGGTGTGTTTGACCCCTGCCGCCTGTTATCCGGTTTACCCCAGCTTTAGCGGTACGCTGCCTGAGAATGGTCGCTTAGTCGACATGCAAAATTGGGTATTTCGTAACGAGCCATCGCCAGAACCAACCCGTATGCAATCCTTCCGTGTGCGGGAATTTGTCCGTGCAGGTAGCCCGGATATGGTCATCGCCTGGCGCAATATATGGCTGCAACGCGGCATTGATATTTTACTGTCGCTCGGCTTACCTGCGCGCTCTGAAGTCGCCTCCGATCCTTTCTTCGGGCGCGGTGGTCGCATGCTGGCAGCCAATCAGCGGGAACAACAATTGAAGTTTGAAGTCGTGATCCCGGTGATCTCGCAAGAGAAGCCTACCGCGGTTTGCTCCTTCAATTACCATCAAGATCATTTCGGAAAATTATTTCATATCCAAACAGCCGATGGCACTACGGCACATACCGCCTGCCTTGGTTTTGGTCTGGAACGGATTGTCATGGCTTTGTTTAAAACTCACGGCATGGATACCGCACACTGGCCACAAACTGTGCGCGACATACTCTGGCCATGAAGCCACCTCTACATCCTTCATCCGTCACGTGTTTTCAAGCGCTTGGCGATATGGATCATCAAACTTATCAGCAGCATAGCTTGCATGGATCTGATCGCGCCTGGGTAGAAACCAATTGCTATATCGATGTATGGATCGAGGTTTTACATAGCTTAAAACTGAATCCCGTCGCCTGTATGTCCATGGTATTTGCGCTGGATTTTGATGGCGATCAATGGACCTTCTACAAACCGCCGCACGAAGATTTATTTGCGCTGTATGGCATTGATGTACAAGAGCTCAATGTCTGGCGCTCTTTGTTAGAAAACGCTTGTACACAATTACAACGCGGTCGTCTGGTACTGACAGAAGCCGATTCTTTTTATTTACCCGACACTTCAGGTACCGATTACCGCAGTAATCACGTTAAGACCACGATTGCGATTCAAGAAATTGATTTAGAACAGCAACGTTTAGGCTATTTCCATAACAGCAGTTATCACCAGTTGAGCGGTGAGGATTTTGTTAAAACCTTCCGGGTTAGCGCACCATATGATGCGACGTTTATGCCACTGTTTGCCGAGTTTGTACGACTCGATCATTTACACCATGCAGACGATCGGACGCTGGCAATAATTTCTATCTCTTTGCTGGCAAAGCATCTGGCGCGCCGCCCAAAACATAATCCCATCAGCCTGTTTATGCCTGTATTTATCGCTGATGTAGAGCGTTTAAAAATCGAGGGTCTGACGGCATATCATGCCTATGCCTTTGCCACTCTGCGGCAATTGGGTGCGGGGTTTAGTATCGGGGCCAGTTATTTGCACTGGTTGCAGCAGTCTTTGGTCATGGCAGATGAAGCAGCAGAACAATTAAACACTGCGGCAACGCATTTTGAAGCCATCTCAAATGCAACTAAAACTTTGCTACTAAAAACCGCCCGCGCCGTCATGGGTAAAAAGCCGGTTGATCTGACGCCTGGCTTGATAGAAATGGCGCAGCACTGGCAATCCGGGATAGATCAACTGACGGTATTTGTGGGCGAGCAATCCAAGGCAAACGGTAAGGTGGACGGCTGATGGCCAAAATCACTCATCCCGGTCAAACCATCCTGGACGCTGAGTGGCAATATGCCGAGGTCGAGGCAGGCCAGTTTGCAGATGCGTCTATATTACCGTCTGAGTTAAATGCGCTGATCTGGAAAGCCGCCCAAGTACCCGGCACAGTGGCATCGGCACAACGTGAGGCAAAAGAATTTGCCTACGGTGCAACCAATTATGATGATTACGATTACTGGTTCCGTTGTGAATGCAGTTTGTCGCAAGCTGCCAGTCTGCGGTTTGATGGGCTGGCAAGTCTGGTCGATGTGTACTGGAATGATGCACTGCTGTTCAGCGCGGACAATATGTTCAGGCAATATCGTGTGGACATGCAGGCACACCAGAGCGGCGGCACAAACGGCGTAATCAGTCTGCGTTTTAAATCAGTCAACGCAACTTTAAAAATCCGACGTCCACGCGCACGCTGGCGCACTAAGCTAGTAGAACAACAGCAATTACGCTGGTTGCGCACCAGCTTGCTTGGTCGTATTCCCGGATGGTCGCCGCCGGTTGCGCCAGTCGGACCGTATCGGCCTGTGGTTATCGAAGCTGCGAGCGTAGTCCAGATCATCCATGCCGATATCCGTAGCAGCGTGCGAGATGGCGACGGTATCGTCAATGCGACAATCGAAATTAATACGTCCGTGTCGGTTGATAGCGCTACTTTAGCCATTAGTTTATGCGTAGGCGATCAACGTCTTGCGCTCACACTGGCAAAAAAAGAAAATGAAATGCATCAGCTACTGGCGCAAGGAGAGATGCAGATTGCACAAGCGCAGCTTTGGTGGCCACACACCCACGGCAATCCGGCCTGCACTCCTGCCTTATACTCGGCACATATTGAAGTCACTATTGGGACACAACAATACCTGTTTGACTTAGGCAAACTCGGCTTCAGGACAATTGAGGTGCGACAAAATGATGGCGACTTCCATCTGTATGTGAACGGTGTCTCGGTATTTTGTCGCGGTGCCTGCTGGACACCGGTAGATCTGATCTCACTCGCTGGCGATGCATCTGATCTATTGCCAACGCTGACATTAGCCCGCGATGCTGGTATGAATATGCTGCGGGTCGGCGGCACGATGTTGTATGAAAGCGATGACTTTTACCGGCTGTGTGATGAACTTGGACTACTGGTGTGGCAGGATTTTATGTTCGCCAATATGGATTACCCAGTGGATGATCCTGCTTTTGCTAAGAACATCCGCCAAGAAGCGACACAATTTTTAGGCCGCACACAACTCTCCCCCTGCATCGCGGTGTTATGCGGCAGTTCAGAGATAGAGCAACAGGCAGCAATGCTTGGTGTAGCGCCAAATCTATGGCGTAATCATTTTTTTGCAGACAGTTTGCCGCAGTTGTGTAAGTCCATGCGGCCAGATGCCACCTATATTGCCTCCAGCCCTAGCGGCGGCGTCATGCCATTCCAGCTGGATGCGGGTGTTGCGCATTACTTTGGCGTTGGTGCCTATTTACGGCCGCTGGAGGATGCGCGTCGCGCTGGTCTGCGCTTTACCTCTGAATGTCTGGGCTTCTCAAATATGCCGGATGACAGCACGATAGAGGCGCTGTTAAAAAATGGCGAAGCACCCGGTACACATCCAGTCTGGAAGCAACGGGTACCGCGTGATAGTGGTACAGGCTGGGATTTTGAGGATGTGCGCGATCACTATATGGCGCAATTATTTCAGCTCGATCCGGCGCGCTTACGCTATGCCGACCCGACGCGTTATCTGGCGCTGGCACGTGTGACAACTGGCGAAGTGATGGCACAAACGCTGGCCGAATGGCGGCGTGCAGGATCAAGTTGTCACGGTGCTTTGATCTGGTTTTTACGTGATCTTTGGCTAGGTGCCGGCTGGGGGTTGATTGATGCCATCGGCAAACCCAAAGCCGCTTATTACTACGCAAAAAGAGCAATGGCACCGTTAAGCCTATTAATGACGGATGAGGGTTTAAACGGTCTTGCGCTGCATCTCGTGAATGATAGCGCAGTCGCTTACCAAGGCACACTATCACTCGATTTATACCGGCATGGCGAGACGCGTATCGCGCTAGGACAACTCCAGATTGATCTGGCACCGCATAGCGTGATGCAGGTACGTGCGGATAGTATGCTGGAACATTTTTTTGATACCACCTATGCATATCGCTTTGGACCGCCCGGACATAATGTGGCGGTAGCGCGGTTTCAAACTGCACCGTCGTCAGCGCATTGCGAGGCCTTCTATTTCCCGTTGGGCATCGGTCAGTTAAGTAATCCGGTCGAGCGCGATCTGGGCTTACACGCGCATTTTGTGCAGACGGATGATGACCATGTGATGCTACATGTCTCAACCCGAAAACTTGCGCTGTCGCTGGCAATTGAGGTCGTTGGATATCAGCCAGAAGATAATTTCTTCCACCTGGCACCTGGCACAGAGCGTCATATTCGTCTGACACGTCTGACGCACCTAAGCAAAAATGATATTACCCAGAAAAATCTGGCAAGTGCCGACAAAATCCAAGGGACAGTTACGGCGCTCAATGCCATTAGTCCGTGCAAGATTATGAATGCTAGTCTCGTTACTAGTGCGAATGCGAATGCGAGTACGAGTGCGAACGCCAACGACCGTGATGCTGGAAGCCGTCTGGAAAGCAGCATCACATGACGACATCAGACAAGCAGTTGCTAGCCGATGCGCCATCGTCAGAATCGACGCTCACATCAACACACGCATCGATGCATATGTCGGCATTCAGACCCGCATTCACGTCGGCAGACATCCCGACAACATCGCCAATGAATATAGAGCAGCATGCTGCAAAGGCATTCTGGTTTGGCGATGCAGATACGCCTTTGTTAGCTTGGTATCACCCGCCTAAAACGGCGATGCGCAATTCTGGCGTGGTACTTTGCCCACCCTTTGGGCATGAGTATATGGTCTCGTATCTGTCGTATAAGCACTTGGCGATGCAATTGGCAGAAGCTGGCTTTCCGGTTTGTTTTTTTGATTATGATGGCTGCGGTGATTCTGCCCAGAGTGATACGGCGCGGGTGGCTGCCTGGCAGCACAATATACGTCAGGCGGCAGAACAACTACGCCGCTTGTCCGGAGTGAAGCAGATCAGTTTGTTTGGTATGCGCATGGGTGCTTTACTCGCAGCAGGCCTGGCAACTGAGTTAGCCTCACCTGCGCTGCTAATGCTGGCACCGGTAATATCTGGTCGAGCCTATGTGCGTGAACTAATGGTCTTGCGCGGCATGAGTGGGGTTGGCGCTGCGCATAAAAGTAATGAAGCAAAACCATCAGAACATAGCGTCAGTGATGATCAGCTGACGGGCTATACATTTTGCGCCAGTACGCGTGCAGCTTTAAGCGAATTAAACATCCTCAATCTGGCATCGCCACCGGCTGCCGTTATGATCGCCGCGCGTGATGATATCTCTGGTCAAGAGGCCAAACTGGCGACGACCTGGCGGCGTGATGAATATCAGATGCATCTGATTACCACTCCAGGTTATGCCGCAATGATGACCGAAGATGCGCATGAGTCCAGCGTGCCGCATGCGATCTGGGCAGAAATGTGCCAATGGTTGATACAGCAAATCCCGTTGCAGCAAGTCTCATTACAAGATCAGCAGGACGATACAACATCCACCTCAGCAAACATGCTGACCACGCGCTGTCGTATCCGGCATGGCGAACAAGTATTGCAGGAAGAAATCGTACAGTTTGATGGCATGGTTGGCATCGTTACCCAGCCTAGCCCGACCGCCACCAGCACCGATATCGGAATCAACACAGACAAAGCCAAAAACGACACTGCGCGACCAGCCATTATCCTCACCAATGTCGGTGCCAATCATCGCGTCGGCAATCATCGCTTATATGTAACGATGGCGCGCACACTGGCTGCGCAAGGCTTTACTGTTTTGCGTTATGACAAGCGCGGTATCGGCTACAGCCAACCAACACCGGAAGAGCAGGAAAATGATGTACACGGATTGCAAGGCGTAGAGGATATCGGCTCTGCCATGCAGTTTATGCAGCAAGCTTACAGACAACCCAGCTTTGTGCTGGCAGGCTTATGTTCTGGGGCGTATCTGTCGTATCTGGCAGCGGTACACGACCCGCGTGTGACTGGTCTGGTATTGATGAATCAGCTGACGTTTCACTGGCGCACCGGTAACGTAATACAGACGAAAAAAGCAGCGACCTTTAAATCAACCCAGTTTTATTTTAAAGCTGCCACGCATGGCAATACATGGCGTCGCATGCTCAGAGGCAAAATTGCCTCTCGTAAGATTTTTAGAAATCTTGCTAAAAAATTGATACAAAAACTGCTCGATCATATACGACATCGTTTAGCGCATTTTATGAAAACTCATCACCTGCTGGGACCGGTCGCCAGAAACTTTAAGACCATGCAGGCGCGTGGGGTGGAATTAGTATTTGTGTTTGATGCCAACGACAGCAGCATCGATTTGATGACCAAACATCTGGGTAGCAATGCCCATCTTTTGCAGCACAGAGACAGTCTTAAAATTGAAGTGATTAATGGCGTTGACCATACCTTCACACCAATGTGGTCGCAAACATATCTGGCGACCATGCTGGCGCAGCATCTGGCTAAGCGCTTCCCATAGGGGAAATCTCGATTAAATTAACATCACGCGTTCTTCTGCAAACCCGGCAGAATATATTTCCACACTACGAAGAGTTCAAACACTTCTACCGCGATCAATGCGGTAATCGCGCCCGACGTGCCGAGGTGCGGTATGGTCCATGAGGTGATGCCCAATACCAGTACCAAAGTCACGCTCCCCAGATAAAACAGGGAACGAAAAGCACCGCCGCTGCTCAGCCAGGAGGTGCCGACCCAACGTGCGGCGTTGATCGCAAAGTAGGCACCCCACAGCATCACCAAGGGATCAAGCCCGCTGTATTTGGCACCGATCACATGCGCCTCCAGCCAAGGCAACATCAGCAGCATTACGCCCACATAGGCCAGCACCACTAGCTCAATCCCGGCGATAGAAAACAAGGTTAGCTTGCGTAGGCCAGTCCAGTTTTGCTCCGCCATCAGGCGGCTAGCTTCTGGCCGCGCAATCCGCGACCATGCTGCCACTGCCAGCGGTATGGGCATCAATAAAGTACGTGAGGCATTCAAGTCCGCAATCGCCGCCACGCCTAGCCATGCGCCGGACAAATATACATAGCTGTAGTTAGACAGCCAGCCGACCAGCACGCCTAAAATCGCCCAGCGGCCATGTCCACTAATGGTGTCCTGATGATCGACAATTACCTGCTGCAAATCTTCCTGGACTTGGGTAATTTTTGCGCCGCTCAGTGTGTCACTTGCAGTCTCACTTAAGGTCTGATTTTGATGGTCGCTGTGATTACTAGTACTGGCTTTTAAACGTCCGATGCCGAGTAAAGAACAGACAATTGATGAGCTCGCCAGACAAGCAAAAATCCATTCCAAACCAAGATGATCTGTCAAATACAGCGCTAGCAAACTCAGTGCGACCAAAGTCACATAGACAATATCCTGACGCAGTACGGCAAAAATGTCCGATTGAATAAAACCAACAGTACGACCGTATTCACGCACGCCATTACCAATCACGTACGCGGCAAAAGCAATCGCCAGTAAATAGCCAGGCTGACTGTTGTGCGTGGCTGCTGGGATAAAGGCGACAATCACAAACGCCAGTCCGCCCATCAATAGCGTGCTCCAGATCTGACGTTTCCAGTAGTGACGTAACAAGGCTTTTCTGGTGTTCTCTTGCACTGCACTGGCAACCGTCGTCAAGGGTCCTGCGATCCAGGAATCCACCACCAGGCCGGCCAACAAACCACCAGCGTACAATTGGCCGTATAAACCGTAATCCTCTTTGGTCGCCAGACGTATCAATAGCATGCCAATCGCAAAATTCAGCGCACTGAGCATGCCCTGATCAATCACGGACAAGATAGAAGAAGAGAGAAATTTTTTGGTGAAGCTCATGCAGTCTTTTTAGAAAAAATCAGGGTAGGTGTTGATGTAAATAGACAGCTATTTTGAACAAAAGTATCTCATTCTCTTACAATATTTCATTGACTGCCAGCAATCTCACCTGATCTTGATAAAATGCTGTGCGGGCTTTGGCAGGCTTTACGCCGCAACTCCGTTGATTTTAAAAATAAGGGGAGTATTTAGCCTGATCACTGGATTGTCCATATATTCTATGGACAATTAAGTACCAAACAAGCCTACTCCCATCCAGTATACAAACATAATAAATCTATATGAACTCTTCAAACGACAGCGCACTGGTTCTGTTCAGCGGCGGCCAAGATTCCACCACCTGCCTGGCATGGGCTTTGTCACGCTATCAGCGGGTAGAAACCATCGGCTTTGATTACGGCCAGCGCCACGCGATCGAGTTAGGGCAACGCCCGATTTTGCTAGAAAAGATGCGCAGCTTGTCGGCCGACTGGGACAGCAAGCTGGGCGAAGATCATATGATCGACCTGTCGCTGATCTCGCAGCTATCCCACACCGCAATGACGGAAGATATAGAAATCGTCATGCAAGAGAACGGCCTGCCCAACACCTTTGTCCCAGGTCGCAATCTGATGTTTATGATGGTCGCCGCAACACTGGCGTACCGGCGCGGTGCCAACGTGCTGGTCGGCGGGATGTGCGAGACTGACTTCTCCGGCTACCCCGATTGCCGCGACGACAGTATGAAAGCCTTGCAAGTCGCACTCAACCTTGGCATGGCAACCCGGCTCAAATTAGAAACTCCGCTGATGTGGATCAACAAAGCCCAGACCTGGCAATTAGCAGAACAATTGGGCGGCACCGATCTGGTCAACCTGATCCGCGCTGACACCCACACCTGCTACCTCGGCGAACGCGGACAATTGCATGCATGGGGTCACGGCTGCGGCACTTGCCCGGCCTGCGCGCTACGCGCCAACGGCTATCAAGAATATGCCGCAGCGACGGTATAAAACTAAGGAAATCAATATACTCCCCATAATTTCTTATAAAAATGGCCTGTGAGGCAGTAAATCTATGGACAACTAAATATACTACCCATGAGTAATAGTATTTAGCGACCATATTCAGATTGAATATTGATGTTCATCTCATCGATGCTCACCACATAATGCTCAAAAGAGACGGGACGTCATTCCGGCGTGGTATTGGCCGAGATGACATCCAAAAGCAAGCGAAGTAAAGAAGTCTTGGCGTTATCTCAATCTCGGCAACAAACTGCTTTGTTGGTTTTTTGCGTGCCCCGATGAATGTAAGGCCAGCGTTAGCATAATGAACTAAAATCAGTTTTGCTTACTTATTCAAAAAATAAGCAAACTGATTGTCGATTGTCTTTGCAGCTTCACGAACAATTCATCATCCACCAAAGTCATTACTCCAAACCAAGATCCATATCATGCTGCTCGCCGTTCTCACCGATGTACATGCCAATCGCGAAGCACTGGAAGCTGTCCTGGCTCATGCGCAGCAGCAAAAAGTCCAGCAATATGCGTTTTTGGGCGATCTGATTGGCTATGGCGCTGATCCCGCCTGGGTGATGAGCACGGTGATGGAGTATGCTCAGCGCGGTGCGCATGTACTCATGGGCAACCATGACGTAGGCCTGCTGCAAGACGACAGACAAGGCATGAACCCCACCGCACGACAAGTCGTAGAGTGGACCCGCTCGCAACTGAACGAAACGCAGATCGGCTTTATTCGTGATTTACCTTACCGCATAGAGCTGCCCGACATTTTGCTAGTCCACGCCAACGCCTGGGCGCCCGAACATTGGGAATATGTCGATGGTGTGATGGAGGCCATGCGCAGCATGTACGCGACCAAAGCGCACATCACGTTTTGTGGCCACGTCCATTTACCGCGGCTGTACCACATGACTCTGGCAGGCAAAACCGGCGAATTTTTACCTGCGCCAGAACACAGTATTCCACTCAACAAACAACGCCGCTGGCTGGTGATACCCGGTGCAGTCGGGCAACCGCGAGACGGCAATCCGGCTGCGTGTTACGCCACTTTTGATACAGAAACACTAGAGCTGACCTACTACCGCATCCCGTACGATCACGACGCGACAGCGCTCAAAGTCATCGCCGCCGGTTTGCCTGCAGTTCTGGCACAGCGACTGGTGAGCGGCAACTAAATTCAGCAAAGATCACAAGTCCAGCCAATCAAGCCAAACAGAAACGGGTAAAAAATTGCCAGCTCCGCCAGCACCTTCAACACCGTCACCACCGAAGAGCGACAACGGTCCAGTTGAACACGCCAAGCTGGCTTCAAGTTCGCCCTCACATCACCGCGTTCTGCACACGGGCATGCAAGTCAATGGCTACCTACTGGAAGAAAAATTACACACCGGCGGCATGGCAGCCTTATGGCGTATCAGCGATCTGCAACAACGCCACCCGCCGGAACCAAGCGGACCAGGCGATATTGACGAGCAAGATAAAACCCAGCCTGCACTGATCATGAAAGTACCGCTGCTTTTTTCCAGCGAAGACCCCACTGCCATCGTCGCGTTTGAGGTCGAACAAATGATCATGCCCAAACTCAAGGGTAAGCATGTACCGCGATATTTCGGCTCCGGTGATTTTGATGCCCAACCGTATATCGTCATGGAACACATTGCTGGCGAATCACTGCGCAGCCGCTTTGATCAGGCCCCGCTGCCCGTGGCCGAGGTGGTCGATATCGGCATCAAGATCGCGCATGCGCTGCAAGATTTACATCGTCAGGGCGTGATCCATCTCGATATCAAACCCAGCAATATTATGTTCCGCGCAGATGGGTCCGCCGTGCTGATTGATTTTGGTCTATCACGACATGACAAACTGCCCGACCTGCTAGATGAAGAATTTCGACTGCCACTCGGCACCGGTCCCTACATCTCGCCAGAGCAAGTGCTGGGTGTGCGTAACGAACCCCGCAGCGATTTATTCGCCTTAGGTGTTTTGCTGTATCACCTAGCGACTGGTCAACGTCCGTATGGATATCCGACCACAGTCAATGGTTTGAAAAAACGTTTATACCGCGACCCGATTCCACCACGCAGCCACAATCCCAACATCCCCGACTGGCTACAAGAAATTATTTTGCGCTGCCTGGAAGTCAATCCGGCTGCCCGGTTTGACACCGCCGCCCAGCTCGCTTTATCACTGCAATATCCAGAACAATTAACGCTCACCGACAGAGCAGAAAAAACCGAGCAAGACGGCTATTTATCGGTACTCAAACGACGCTTCCAGGCCGCAGGATCAGAACCCGCGCTACCGCATAGCGTGACCGAGCAATTATCGCAAGCGCCCATCATTATGGTGGCACTCGACTTGAGCAATCCAAGCAATCCCGGCAATCCAACCAATGCCTCAACACAACTAGCCGACAGTCTGCGCAATATCACCGAACGCACACTGCAAACCAAACAAGGTGCACGACTCGCCTGCGTGACGGTGCGCAAAACCAACCGCATCGGCATGGACGACAGCCTGATCCAGCAAGGCCAAAACATCCATGTCAAACAATTAGTCGACCTCAAACACTGGGCAAGGCCACTCAACATCACCCCAGACAAAATCACCTTCCACGTACTGGAAGCACACGATCCAGCCAGTGCCATCCTCGACTACGCCAACAACAACGACGTCGATCACATCATCATAGGATCAAGAGGAAGTTCCGCCATCAAACGCTATCTCGGCAGCGTGTCCACACAAGTAGTCGCCGAATCGCATTGCACGGTAACTGTGGTGAAGGTGAATGAGAAATAGAGCAACCGAATGGTTGACTAAAGCCTCGCCGGAACAATTTGAGACCCTAATCGGTGCCGTGTGGCGGATAAAACGCAGCTCGGCTTAATCAGATAAACTGATGTTGATGCAAAGTAATTTGCGTGTTCAGTGCAATATTTCAGGAGGTCTGATGACTAAGCAATTTTCCAAATCAAAACTACAATTTCTTTTCTTTATCTCATTATTAACAGCTGGATCACAAACAGTAGTTTTGGCGGCGACCAACAAAACTGGAGCCACAAATCAGTCTCCAGTCGATACCGAGGCGGCAATTAGCACAATCAACGCATCTGACAGAACTCGCCCGTTTCCGATAGGAGATAAACAAGCGTACTTTACGAATATTAAAGACGGCGATAAAGTCAAATCACCGTTTCGCGTAGCCTTCTCGGTGTACGGCATGGGAGTCGCACCTGTAATTGCAGGCAAGGTTGAGGGAACAGGACATCATCATATTTTGATCGACCTACCTTTCCCAGCCGATATTAAAGCACCCATACCGTTTGATAAACCTGACGAAATAGAACATCAACATTACAAACATTTTGGCAAAGGCGAGACTGAAACAGTATTGAATTTACCACCAGGAAAACATACTCTCCAGTTACTTTTCGCCGATCATCAACACGTTCCTTATTACATCAAAAGTAAAGTTATTAATATTGAGGTAGTCAAGTAATCGCACTCAGACTTGTTGTACAGAACGGTATTGCAATCGCTGCCTAAGAGCCATGAACTATGTTTACAAAATAAGGCAGACTATCAATCAAGGTCACTTCTCAACCTGACTAGCGCTTACCTCATCAATCACCTGACGTTGTGCGTCGGCTGTTTTTTGTAAGGTCTGCTCTACCTGTTTAGCTTTCTGTAATTGCTCGCGCTGTGGCTCGGCAATCTTGAATAGTGGTGGTTCTGAGGAGATCGCTGGCTCTGGTTTTTTGCTGCATGCACTAACTAAAGTAAGTACTGATAAAACGATGATGGTGCGCATGATGTGCTTTCTTTTATGTGTAATCAAACTGATTTGGTATCGCGATACGCCGCCCATGCGAGCATTGCCCAGGCGAGTAAAAATGCTAGTCCGCCAAGTGGCGTGATCGCACCGAACCAGCGTATGCCACTGGCTGCCAGTAAATATAAACTTCCACTAAAAATCACAATACCGATCAGCATCGCAGTGGCAGAGCGCGCTAGCCAGATGGACTGCAAACGCGGCATCAGCAAGGCGATGCCAAATAAGCCAAGCGCATGGCTGGTCTGGTAAGTTACTGCGGTTTGCCAGACTGCCAGCATGTCGGTACTGAGTATTGTTTTTAGCCCGTGCGCGCCAAATGCGCCTGCGGCGACGGCGATGAACATATTGACCGCGGCGATCATGATAAGAGTGGACTGATTTAACTTCATTTGACCTTCATTCTGTTTTATTGCGACGGTAAAAATGGTGCTGTCGTTAGCTTTATCCTTAGCTTGACGATTTACTTTATCGCCGGATTTATCGCTGTTTTATCACTCGTGCCAACACCAGTATTGTTGGCAATATTCAATAAAAAATTAATGTCAAAAACGCTGATTAACAGCGTTGATATGATCTAACTTGGCTGAGTACAAAGCATAATCACTACGCGTAGTACTGTTTTCTTTAGCGATGGCTAGTTGTTCGGTTGCGAGTTTATTTTCGCCTAGTTTTAGGTAAGCTATCGCAAGCCAGAAATGGGACTCATGATAGTCCGGTGCATGTTTAATTTCTTCAATAAAAAAATCTCTGGCAGCTCTAAAATCGCCTTTTTTGATTGCGCTAATGCCGCGCTCAAAATAATAAAAAGGCGGATAATTTTGTAGTTTTTCTAGCGTCTGGCTCAGCATATTTGCTTGCGCATCCTTACCCACCAGTTTCCATACTTGTATTAAGTTGGACATGACGACCAGGTTCTGCGGATCTAGCTGAATCGCGTGGGTTAATACCTGCTCTGCTTCGGTTAAATGTTTTGTCTGTCGATAAATGACAGCCAAAGTATTATAGCCAGGTAAAAATTTTGGGTCTTGTATTACAGCCTCGCGCGCCCACCAATAGGCATCATCCAGCTTGCCTAGAGTAAGCGCTTCAGCGGCGCGATTATTCATGTACATAGCGACGATGGTGTTTTCATCAATCGATACTACACGCTGGCCTAAAATTTCTTCTGGCGGCAAAAAATCTATGGTCATCAAGCGGTTGGAGTCATAACTATGATCGATGTCAAATCGCCTTTTCCCAAGCACTAAATTGACATGTCCGCTAGAAAAGTACAGACCGCCATTACGACTCCAGATCTCTTCGGTATCGACCCGCTGATACTGAATTTCTAGGTTTAATTCTTTGGCGAAAGCAGCGGTCATGATGACGAGGGACAAGCAGTTGCCAGACCGGGCAGAAAAAGCTTCTGACGCATTACGCGTCATCACGGCATCATATTCAAGCCTGAGGCCATCTTTTTTATACAAGGCATCAAATAAGGTTTGCTTATATCCCTTGCCATGAAGTTGTCCAACGATGGCCGTACTAAGATAATCTCTCATTGGCTGATTAACGGCAAACACGTCCTGAGCGTTAACATGCGTGGAAGGCGGTGCAAATAGCGCATCGTTGAAAAGAGACGGTGGTGGTGGCTTGGCCGGAGTTGCACAAGCCGCCAGCAAAACGATGGGTAATAACATCAGCCATTTGCGCATTTTGATCTCCTTTGGCATCACAACCAAGCAGACGCAAGCTAACAGAGAAGCGACGATCATTCACCATCATTTGCGTGACGAAGGCAATTTTTTGCCTTCGTCACTATCAGTATCCTCGGCAGTTTATCGACTGTCAAACGCAATTATTGCTGCGGTTTCTGATCACAAATCCAACAGCAATTAAATTGGTGATGGCTCAACTGCTTGAACGCCGTTGGTAATTAATTTACGCAATACCGGTATCAACAAAACCAGCACCACACCGACTCCAACCGCACCCCAACCAAGATTAGAAAAAATTTGATAGTAAGTTGGATTGGTGGAGGCTGCCATGCCGCTTGCCGCTTCGGGGATCAGTCCAGAGAAATAACTGGAGAAAATGGATGCCGTGCCAGTGACCAGCATCCAGGTGCCCATCATTACACCTTGATATTGCGTTGGTGCCAGACGACCGATCATGGCATAACCAATCGGTGAGATCAGCAGTTCGCCCGCGCTTTGCAGCAAGTAACTGATGAAGATCCATTTGAAAGCGACCAGGCCATTGGCAGCTGCCAATGTGATGCCTAAGGGTAGAACTAAAAATCCTAATCCGATCAACACTAAGGCCGCTGCAAACTGCCTAGGAATGTCGATATTCCAACCCTTTTTACGCAACGAACTAAACAGCATTGCCATCAAAGGCCCACCAACCGTGATGGTAAAACTATTGATATTTTGTATCCACTGCGGCGCAACTTCAAAGCCCCAGACCATGCGATCTACATTATTGTCTGCAAATAATTGCAGGCCCGTCGGTGCCATTTGGTACAAGGTCCAAAAGACTAAAGAACCGACAGCGAGGATTAAATACGCGCACATATTTCTGCGTTCTCTCGGGTCTTTATGAATAATAGTGAGGCAAATTAAAACTAAGGCAATCACGGCGCTAATGGCCAGTACAACGTAGCCACTGACCTCGGCATGATGCAACATAAAATAGATCAGCGGTACCAGACCGAATAAGACCAGTAAACCAACGGATAAACGCCATTTAAATTCATTTGGTCCTGCTTGTAGCAGAGGCGTATTCAAGTCCGATAGCTTCTTCCAGTTAAATGCAGCAAGCACGATCGCCATAAAGTTACCAAAGGTGGCGAAGATAAACAAACTGGCGTAATCCTGTTGTAATTGATAAGCACCTGCCGCTGCAAAGCCGATAGTAAAACCCAAATTCATCCCGGCGTAATTCCAGAGGAACGCGCTTTCGCGACGGTCGTCTTCTGGCTTAAATCGCTGCGTGAGCATGAGATTTAAACAAGTGACGTTTAAGCCACTGCCAGTCAGGAAGAAAGCTAAACCCCAGTACAGTTGCTGTACTGTGCCGCCAGAAATCAAGCCGCAACCAATCACCTGCAACACCATGCCGCCAACAAACAAATTGCGATTGCTGATAAAACGACCACCCAGATAACCGCCGAATAAATGCAAGCCGTAATTGAATGCGCCAAACACACCCATAATCGCGGTGGCGTCCTTAACACTAAAGTTCAGTTTTTTAGTCGCGTATAACACCAAGGTGGAATACAACACGGCAAAACCCAAGGTGGCAAATATCTGAATGAAAAACAACGCTTCGGCCCCTTCTGGAATAGCGGCTATTTTTTGTTTTTGTGTTAACAAGGTGGTCTCCTATCGGGTTACTTATTTGTTGTAGCTAAGCAGACTCGTGGCCTGCTTAGTCGTTAATCGCTCACTCTTTTTTATTGCCAATACAGCAAAAAATATTGTGGTGAACGTGCTTTATCAAATAGAGAATTGACCACATTGATAATGCGGAACAAAACTGGCTGGGAGGCATTGTAAATCCAATTGCAGCAAAGTTGGAAAATGGCAAGAAAGCTTGAATCCTGCACTGATCAGTGAGGGGTGGAAAAAGTGGCCTGGATGGTTGCTGATTTAAAACTAATTTTAAAGCTGGTTTTATAGCTAATTTTATAGATGACTAAGCATAAACCAAGTCTGAGCTCGCTTCAAAAGCGCTGATGAAGGATGGGATAAAGCAAAGCAGAAGTACTGGAGCACGCGTCATTCTAGCGAGGGCGGGAATCCAGTGGCATGAGCCTGTGAAGTCACTATGAATTCATTAGGTAACGATCTATATGAGCTCTCAAAATAACAGGCCACCACCTTTACGGAACAAGGCGATATCTACATAGCCAGACATATGACGACTAGGGTCGTCCGGCGTGACGCTGATGCCACCCAGGTCGAGTGTATGTTTTTGTGTGATTAATGCTTGCAAACCATCTCGACCAGATTTAGACATAGTGATCGCTTTTGCCAAAGTCTTTGCGACAATAAATCCCTCTAGCGTCAACGAAGATAAATCCTCATCCCGAAACTTTTTCATCATCGCGCTATGGTCAATCTGGACGATGGTTTTTTTACCCAGAGGATTGGGGACGACTTGCGAAAATACTGTCCACTCCAAGGCACTACGCCCTGCGACTTCGGCCAAGGTTTCTAAATTAATTAAAGACATTCCTGCGACAAATGTCTTATCTGCGCGCTTACGGAACTGTTTCAAAAACAGGCCTGCCCCAACGGTATCCGACACAACGATCACGATGCCTGGATTTTTGGTAGCCAGCGCGCTAGCTTCTTTTTCGTTTTCCACAGGTGAATTAGAAATGCGTGCGACGCCGCTTAAGCTCATTTTGCGTTTACTGACTTCGGCTACTACGTATTGGTACATTTCCTGATTGAACTCAGACTCCTGATACGCGATACCAACGCTTTTGATACCTAACTTATCAAAATAAGAAAAGATATATTGCATCTCTTGTTCTGGACTAGGACGCCAGAAGACGACGCGGGAATTGTAGTCTTTGACGGAGCTAACCAGCGGCGCAAATAGCGTCAGTGTGCTTTGTTTAAACGCTGGCGAAGCAACAACTGCATTGGTGACCGACAGACCAATTCCACCCAATAAATAGTCTACTTTGTCTTTAATGATCAGCTCAGCAACTGCTTTAGCGGATATAGCAGCGTCACCCTGATCATCACGCACCAGATATTTAATCCGGCGTCCATTGAGACCGCCAGCAACATTCAGACTATCAAAATAGGTAGTAATACCCGCCACATAATCGCGACCGATACTACCGCTGGGGCCAGACAAATCAATCGCTTGCCCAATCACAATCGCATTGTCTTGTGCAAAGGCAGAATTCAACAGAAATGCGAGGGAAACCAAAACGACAGTCAGTACAGACTTAAAGAGGGAAATCATTGGTGAGTGCCATGTCTTATTGCGATGTGCCAAGTTTGACAGTGGATTATGACGATGGAATGACTCAGACCAGAACTTGCTATATATCCAAGCGGTTTTATTAAGCTAGTAAATGAAATCTAGTTTTATATATACTTCCCTATAGTATATTTTTACTGTGCTTATAATAAATGGACAATCCGATATTTTCTATAAAAATAATGGGGAGTATATTGAAATCACGATTACCACTAGCATTGTAGTGACAAAAAAATGACCGGTCTGACCGGTCATTTTTGATATTACCCAAACCTATCCTCTACAGCATCAAGCCGCCTTTTGTGCCTGACTTGGGGTAGAAAACTCGGCGATCAAGCTTGCTTCTTTGGCTTTTGCCGCTTCAAAATGACGTTCTTTGACGTGGCCATAACCGCGGATATCTTCTGGAATACTGGCAATCGCTACTGCCTTCGGCAAATTGTCCTTCGTCAATTGCGTTAACAATTTGCTGATAGTGGCTTTGTATTCGACTGGCAAAGCGCGTTCCATCTTGCGTTCTGCGGTGTAGCCGAATATATCAAACGCACCACCGCGCAGGGATTTGAGCTTGGCCAAGATGCCAAAACCTTTCATCATCCACGGGCCAAACTGCTGCTTGATCAAATGACCTTTGTCATCTTTTTTAGCTAGCAAAGGTGGCGCTAAATGGAAGTTGATTTTGTAGTCACCCTCAAACATGCCAGCGATTTTTTGCTGGAATTTGCCATCGGTGTACAGACGGGCGACTTCGTATTCATCTTTGTATGCCATCAGTTTGAACAGATATTTAGCGACCGCTTCCGTCAGACGTAATGGCTTGCCATCAACGATGCTAGTTTCTGCGGCTTTGACTTTGTTCACAAACTCGCTGTACTGCAAAGCATAGGCAGCGTCTTGATACTCCGTGAGGAAAGCAATGCGTTTGCTGATGGTGTCATCTAAAGTTGGTGCACGTTTCAGCTCAATCACTTGCGCTGGCGTGACCAGTTTTTTGACCGCTGCCAGATCATGTGCCGCGACGCGACCCCAGTTAAAAGCTTGCTTGTTGAAGTCGATTGCAACGGCATTCAATTCCAACGCGCGCATCAGCGCGACTTGGGTCAAAGGTACCCAGCCTTTTTGCCAAGCATAGCCGAGCATAAACATGTTGGAGGCGATGTTATCGCCCATCAGCGTAGTCGCAATGTGGGACGCATCGATCATGTCCACACGGTCGCTGCCACAGGCTTTGCCAATTTCCGCCTCGGCGGCTTCCACTGGAAATTGCCAGTCTGGATTTTTAATGAAGGTCGATGTCGGCGATACGGAAGAATTGACCACAGCACGGGTACGGCCCTCGCCCATGCGTGACAGTGCATCGCGACTCGCCGTCACGATTTCATCGCAACCAATGACGACGTCAGCCATACCTGTACCGACGCGAGTGGAATGCAGATCGTCGGCATTGTCTGCCAAGCGCACATGCGACATCACCGCGCCGCCTTTTTGTGCCAGGCCAGTAATATCCAATACCGAGCAAGCTTTACCTTCCAGATGCGCAGCCATCGCCATCACCTGACCGATAGTGATCACGCCGGTACCGCCGATACCTGTTACCAAGACGTTCAGTGGCTCGGTGGTGGCAGGTAAAACTGGATCAGGTAAGCTGGCTACATCCAGCGCCGTGCCCTGCTCTACTTTGGCTTTGGCAGGCTTTTTCAGCTTGCCCCCCTCGACCGTAACAAAACTTGGGCAAAAGCCATTCACGCAAGAAAAATCTTTGTTGCAGGAAGACTGATTGATCTGACGCTTACGACCAAATTCGGTCTCTAATGGTTCGACAGAAAGGCAGTTGGATTGCACGGAGCAATCGCCGCAACCTTCGCAGACAGCCTCATTGATCACAGCGCGTTTGGCTGGATCAGGAAAGCCAGGTTTGCCATCTTTATCAAATTTTTTCCGGCGGCGACGTTTTTCTGAGGCGCAGGTTTGATCATAAATCATGGCGGAAGTACCAATGACTTCGCGCAGTTCGCGCTGGACGGCATCCAGTTCGCTGCGATGACGCACAGTGACGCCGGGCGCCCAGTTGTAGTCGGCTGGATATTTTTCCGGCTCATCGGTCACGACGATAATCGGGGTGACACCTTCCGCAGCGATCTGGCGTGAAATCATGCCAGGATCGAGCGGACCGTCAAACTCTTGACCGCCCGTCATCGCAACCGCGTCGTTGAACAAAATTTTGTAAGTAATGTTGACCTTGCCGGCCACCGCAGCACGGATCGCCAGCAGACCGGAGTGGAAATAGGTGCCATCACCCAGATTGCTGAAGACATGCTTCTCAGTTGTGAACGGTGACTGCCCTACCCAAGTCACGCCCTCGCCACCCATATGGCTGAAGACGGTAGATTCGCGGTTCATCCAGGTCACCATGTAATGGCAACCAATACCAGCTAATGCGCGGCTGCCTTCGGGCAATTTGGTGGAGGTGTTGTGCGGACAACCTGAGCAAAAGTGCGGTACACGGTCTTTGTTAGGGTCAGGCTTGGCAGCGATATTTAAAGCTGCTTCTTTGGCTTCCAGATACGCTACACGCTCTTTCACACGTTGTTCTACCGGATGGCCGGAGAAGTATTTAGTAATACGCGATGCAATTGCACGGGCGATTTGTGCCGGGCTTAATTCATACGTTGCTGGCAGCAACCAATCACCATGACCGGCGTGATCCAGATCACTCCATTCGCCGGTGTCGTCGAACTTACCGACGACGCGTGGACGTACATCATCTTGCCAGTTGTAGAGTTCTTCTTTAATCGCGTATTCCAGAATCTGACGCTTCTCTTCCACGACCAGAATCTCATCCAGACCTGTCGCAAATTCGCGTACACCCTGGGATTCCAGCGGCCAGGTCATACCGATTTTGTATAAACGGATACCGATATCGGCAGCCGCTTGTTCATCAATCCCCAGATCGGCCAATGCCTGACGTGTATCTAAATAAGACTTACCGGCAGTGATAATCCCGACTTTGGCACGTGGACTATCCCAGATAATTTGATTGAGTTTATTGGCACGCGCATAGGCCAGAGCACCGTACCATTTATAGTTGATCATGCGCGTTTCTTGCGCTAATACTGGATCGGGAGTACGGATGCTGATGCCATCCGCTGGCATCTGGAAATCACTAGGAATAATCGGTTTGATACGATCGGGATCGATGTCGACGGAAGCGCCGGATTCGACCACTTCGGTCACACATTTCATCGATACCCACAAGCCGGTGTAGCGAGAGAGCGCAATACCATGCAAGCCGTAATCTAAATACTCTTGTACCGAGGACGGGTACAGCACCGGAATACCGCAGGCTTTTAAAATATGTTCGGACTGATGCGCAGCGGTAGAAGACTTCGCGGCATGATCATCACCCGCGATGACCAGTACACCACCATGTTTGGACGTGCCTGCCAGATTCGCATGTTTAAACACGTCGCCACAACGATCGACGCCTGGACCTTTGCCGTACCACATCGCAAATACGCCATCATATTTAGCGCCGGGGAATAAATTGACTTGCTGCGTACCCCAGACCGAGGTTGCTGCCAAGTCTTCATTCACGCCAGGATGAAATTTGACATGCGCTTTTTCTAAATGTTTTTTAGCTTTGGCGGCAGTCAGATCGACGTTGCCTAGCGGTGAGCCGCGATAGCCTGTGATGTAGCCAGCGGTGTTGAGCCCGGCTTTTTCATCGGCTTGACGTTGCAGCATCATCAAGCGGATGAGCGCTTGCGTGCCAGTCATAAAAGCGCGGCCGCGCTCTAGGGTAAATTTGTCGTCCAGCGTGATGTCATTGTCGATCAACGTCTGTGACTTGATGGGTGCGTTCATGGGGTCTCCGTGCTTTTCACCAGGCGAGGGTATCGCCTTAAATCGAATCGAAAGAATCACCTTGTGAGTGAATCATATACTTTTTATCCCACCTCTAAACCAAAATACAGGAACAGCACACACTCATACAACGAGGTGATGGTTCGCAGTGATCGTTTTAACTCGTTTGATCTCGTTTGATCTAAGGATGGATTACGATGCCTCGCACACTAACATGGTGTACTGCCCGTCTCAATGGACAGTACAGCACAAATAGACCAGTACAGTATGACTGACAGATGAAAGAAGTGTACTGGTTTTTGTATGCTATCTCAACGAAACCAAAATTAAGCCAAAATTAAACCAAAACGAAATCCCGCTAAGCCGCGCCCCGGCGTACCGATGAGGTCGCGCTTGATAAAGTCGCTTTAAAACTAGGACGCAGCTTTGCTACCACTGTCCCACAAAATTCAATACGGATACGGGAATCGATTAAATCGGCTTAAAAATCTGCGACAATGATTTTGAACTATATTGTCAGTAAGAAAATCACTGAAACGAATTAGCTAATACTACAACCTATTAAAGAGGACAGCATGGCAACTCTCCAACAGCTTGTCAGTCGCTTTATGGCTCCGTCTAGCATGATCATGGGCAAGTTCAGTTTGCGCGCCAAATTATTGTGTATGGCAGCTGTGTTTGTATTACCGATGTTGCTTCTGAGCGTCAATATCATTTCTAATTATCAGCAAGAACTTCAAAGCGTAATGGCAGATAGTCAAGTCGCCTCACCAGCTATACAAACCAGCCAGACCGAACAGAATAAAGCTACCAACATACTTGAGCGCAGCGAGAACTTGCGTTTTAAGCGCAATTCCGCTGGCGCAATCGCGCTGATAGTGTTGTTACTGGTAGCGTATTTGTTTTATGGATTTTATCATTCGTTTTTGCAGGGATTAGCTGCCGTCACCCTCGCCGCCAAATCAGGTGCCTCGGGCGATCTGACGACACAAGTGATCGTCATTGGAAAAGATGAGTTAGCCACCACGGGGCAAACTTTAGAGACGATGAATTACAACTTGTCGGCACTGGTCGCTAATATAAGAACCAATTCCAGCATGGTGTCCCAACTGGGTCATCAACTGGCGAATGGCATCAGCGACTTATCCACTCGCACAGAGCAGCAGGCATCCAGCTTGGAACAAACCTCTGCCAGCGTAGAAGACCTAGCGGAAACCGTACAAAAAAATGCCGCCAGCGCCAGATCGGTGGATACTCTCGCCGCCAATGTCCGTCTGATTGCAGAATCGGGTAGCAGCACCATGAACGCAGCGGTCGAATCTATGAATGGCATCCAAACCAGTGCGTTGAATATGCAAGAAATCGTCAGCCTGATTGATACCATCGCATTCCAGACCAATATTCTCGCTCTTAACGCGGCGGTTGAGGCGGCACGCGCAGGTGAACAAGGGCGTGGCTTTGCGGTAGTCGCGGCCGAAGTGCGCAATCTGGCGCAACGTAGTGCTGGCTCGGCCAAAGAGATCAAATTGCTGATTGATGATTCCGTCAATCGGGTTAAAACAGGTGTCTCGCAGATTAACGAGGTCAACACCACGCTGGCCGATATTGTGGATGGCATCCGTAATCTGGCAGGCAATATCAACTCCATTTCTACCGCCTCAGAAGAACAAAGCAATGGCTTGGCACAAATCTCAGAGGCGATACGCCATCTAGATGAGATCACCCAAAGCAATGGTCAGATGGCAGAAGAAGCCAAAAATGCGTCCATCAATCTGGAAGATCGCGCTACCGCCTTATCGAAAGCGGTGTCCTCATTCAAACTGCGGCAAGGCACGGCAGATGAAGCATATGCCTTGGTTAAAAAAGCAGTGGCGCTTTACCAAAACAGCGGTAAAGCTGCGCTGCAGCTCATTACCGCCGATAAAAATCACCAATTTGCCGACCGCGACATGTACGTATTTGCCTTTGACCGTAGCGGCCAATACATAGCCTTTGCCGGGAATTCGTCTAAATTACAAGTCAATCTGCTACAAGTCACCGGATTGGATGGTCGCAAATTAGTTGCTGACGCCTTCGCAATCCCGCGCAGCGGCGGCTGGGTTGATTACACGATTTTGAACCCGAATACAAAGAATGTGGATACGAAAACATCGTACATCGTGCCGGTTTCCAAAGATGTCGTCCTAGGTTGCGGCGTGTATAAAATTGTCTAAGATTGCCTGAAATTAGCGAAGACTGCCGACGAGGGCATCAGTGGCGATCACTGTTTTGGCTAACTTATGCCGGCGAAAAGCTAGCGCATTTGCGCTAAAAATGTTGCTACCATCATCGATAACATCCTCAGGAAGATTCATCGGCGATTTATAAACCGAGCCACGCTAATCAATATACTCCCCTATTTTTTTCCATTTATGGCATGAAGGTCAATTTAGTTATGGACACTCTATATATACTAATATGGAGTATGCTTATTAATCTTGATCAATGCAGCCAAATATTTGAGCCCAAGATAGGCCGATGCCAGACCGATATTAGACCGATACCAAACGCAGAAATTTTCCCTTTGCACTAAGGTTGACGGGTAAGTCACGGCTAAAGTAGTAGCGGCAAACCTTTGATCAGCGCTAGAACCAACATCAAGCAAGTTATAATAAAACGATGAAACTCAAATTCACTAAAATGCATGGCGCAGGTAACGACTTTGTTGTGATTGACGCCATCAATCAAGCTATTTCATTTACGCCTGAGCAGTGGAAATTGCTGGCTGATCGCCGCTTTGGTGTTGGCGCCGATCAAATCCTGGTGGTCGAACGCTCTGACACCGCAGGGATTGATTTCCGCTACCGTATCTATAACGCAGATGGCGGCGAGGTCGAGCAATGTGGCAATGGCTCACGCGCTTTTGTGCGTTTTGTTATCGACAAAAAACTGACCTCTAAATCGGCCATCAAAGTAGAAACCATGTCGGGCATTATTGAGCCGCGCTTAGAGGCCGACGGCCGTATTACGGTCAACATGGGTGCACCGATACTTGATGCAGTTGCCGTACCATTTGATGCTGCCGGACTAAACGCGACACCCCAAGGACACGACTCGCTCTGGCCTTTATTGATCAATGGCAAAGCAGCGCTTTCCTCAGTCGTCTCTATGGGCAATCCGCATGCGGTTCAAGTGGTGGACGATACCGACACCGCTGCGGTCGCTCTTGACGGACCCGTGATTGAACATCACCCGCGCTTCCCTAAACGGGTGAATGCTGGTTTTATGCAAGTGCTAGATGCGCAGCATATTCGTCTGCGCGTATTTGAGCGCGGCGCTGGCGAGACTCTGGCCTGCGGCACTGGTGCCTGCGCGGCAGCAGTCGCTGGTATACGCCGTGGTTTGCTGACATCGCCAGTCCGTGTCAGTATGCAGGGCGGCGAGCTGTCAATTGCCTGGCAAGGTGAAGGCCAACCGGTATTTTTAAGCGGTCCGGCAGTCACTGTGTATGAAGGTGAAATTGATATTTAAGACATTCACATAACATTGAGTTCTAATGTATTGGCCAATGTATCTATCAATGTATTTTCGGCAGTCCGTACCACCAAAACCCTGCAGTTATCTTTGCATCATTTTTTGCATAGAATTATGCAAAATTCGCTACCGAACATTTATAAAGTTTTAAGCATGAACTCCACCGATATCGCCACTTACCTCGTCAGCCATCCGCACTTTTTTGAAGAGCATGCTGAGCTTTTATCCAGCGTTAAACTGACTAGCCCAGTACTCGGGCGCGCCATCTCGCTGCAAGAGCGGCAAATGGAAGTCGTGCGTGAAAAATATAAAGTGCTGGAACTGCGCATGGCAGAGTTAATGCGCATCGCTCAAGAAAACGATGCGATCACTACCAAGTTTCAGACATGGACGCGCTCTTTACTATTAGCACGTAACGACGTCGAACTCCCGTATGTGCTGACACAAGGCTTGCAAGATATTTTCTCTTTGCCTTACGCAACGCTGCGCTTGTGGCAAGTCGCTGAAGACTTTTCGCATACCTGGTTTGCAGAAGAGGTAAGCGAAGACGCACAGTTATTCGCCAAAGGATTAGGCACGCCTTTCTGCGGGAAAAATCAAGATTTTGAAGCATCAACCTGGATAGAAACAGACGAGAAAATTGAATCCGTCGCGATGCTACCTTTACGTATTTCGCTAGGAGCCGGCTCACCGAACACCTTTGGCTTGCTGGTACTTGGCTCTCCCGACCCAGCTCGTTTTACCAAAGAAATGGCGACCGATTTTTTAGTCAAAATTGCAGACACCAGCAGCGCTGCACTGAGCTGTCTGATTGATTAGTTGATTAACCGGTATATGAAATGATGCGATTACTTTTTAACGAGCCTATCGTAATAGCAATATAAATTTCGTCGATGTCGCTCATATCTTAAAACTGCTCACTAAGAATTCAACATCATGTCCACTGAGGCGCAACAAAACCGCATTACAGACTATCTGGAGATGTTGCGGTCGCAGCGGCAGTTATCACCTCATACGGTGGAAAGTTACCGGTTAGATTTAGCCGAGTTGCTCAAGTTTGCAGCTGAAAGTGATTTGACAGATATATCGCATCATCAAATCCGGCGCTTTACATCACAACTGCATGCGCAAGATTTAAATCCACGTTCGATTGCGCGCAAACTGTCTTGCTGGCGCGGCTTTTATCGCTGGCTGGCAGAGCAAACTACGATGATTGCCAATCCGGTGGATGGCATCAAACCACCGAAAAAAAGTAAATCCTTACCAAAAGCCTTGGGTACCGATGATGCGGTGCGTCTGGTATCGCAACATCGCTCAGATACAGCGACGCAAGCGGCTAACCGTGCCATGTTTGAATTGCTCTATTCCAGTGGCTTACGGGTGTCAGAACTGGTGGCGCTTGACGCTCTGCAATCTCATCAAAAAGAACATAGCTCACAAGGCTGGGTGGACATGCAGCAGGCAGAAGTCCATGTCACAGGTAAAGGCAATAAACAAAGAATAGTGCCGGTCGGTCGTCCGGCACTGGAGGCAATCAAAACCTGGTTGGCTATTCGTCCTACCCTGCTGAAAGCCGATCCGCATCCGCTCTTTTTAAGCGAACGCGGTAGCCGGATTTCTGTACGGCTGGTGCAATTACGCATTAAAGCCCATGCCCAATCCTTGGGCATTCCAGCCGATGTCAGCCCGCACGTCATGCGCCATTCTTTTGCCTCGCATGTGCTGCAATCCTCCGGCGACCTGCGGGCCGTGCAAGAAATGTTGGGCCATAGTTCCATCGCGGCCACCCAGATTTACACCTCGCTGGATTTCCAGCATCTGGCAAAAGTCTATGATCAGGCACATCCACGGGCAAAAAAATAAGTCGCATTTAGCCGATACTATTTGGCTCCATGCCGATCAGCTTATAGTTAATAAATTACCATACTCCCCACCATTTTTTGTAAATAGCTCGTGATGACTAAGGAATATAAGGACAATAAAATATACTATATAGGAGTATATTTTATTATGCGTTCAAGATAGCGGCAATTCCACTTAGCAAAATCCAATTTCCATCCAGCTCTGAGCACCCATTTTTGCAACTCAATTGCATTTTCAGGCATAATATGGCATCGCGTTTTTAGCATTCGGTTCAATTGAGATTTGACCCGCACACTCAGCTCACTCATTTCACCACCAGCCCGCCCATGAAATCCACATCATCTAGCCAGCCAATTTCTGCCAGCATGCCACCGGATCAAGATCGCGCGCTGGCCGAAACGATGTTGCGCCAAGCCGCCATCCGCGTGACGGATGCACGCCTGAGTGTATTGACAGTACTGCTAGACACCAGACGTGCGCTATCGCATCAAGAGGCGCAAGATGCTTTGCCCGACATGGACAGAGTTACGCTATACCGCGCTTTGGATTGCCTCACCGATGCCGGTCTGGCGCATAAAATTGCCGGTGACGACAGAATATTTCGCTACAACACAGGGAGCGATCATCAGCCGCACATTGTTGCCAGCGGCATTCAACATCAGCATGGTCATTTCAAATGCACCCGCTGCGCCAAAGTGTTTTGCTTAGATGAAGAACAGCATTGCACCAATCAGGCACATCACCATCCCTCACTGCAAGACCAATTGCAAGTGACGCTGCAAGCGACGCTGGGCAAAGGTTTTCAAAATCACGATATAGAACTGACCATCAAAGGTTGGTGCGCAGACTGCGCGACATAAAATTGACTAAGGACTTGATTGACATGGCTTTAATCCCGACGACTATCCTGACCGGCTTTTTAGGTTCAGGGAAAACCACGCTGCTGAATCGTATTCTGCAAGAGAATCACGGACATAAAATTGCCGTCATCGAAAATGAATTCGGTCAGGAAAACATCGACAACGAAATCCTCGTTCACAACAGCAACGAACAAATTATCGAGATGAACAACGGCTGCATCTGTTGCACCGTGCGTGGCGATCTGATCGTCGCACTAAGTAATCTGATTCAGCAAAAGAACGAAGGCAAACTCAATTTCGATCGCGTGATTATCGAAACTACCGGTCTGGCAAATCCCGGTCCGGTAGCGCAAACTTTTTTTGTCGACGAAGAAGTCGGCAGCTACTACATGCTGGATGCCGTAGTCACCATGGTTGACGCACGTCACGCCATGCAACAATTAAATGAGCATGAAGAAGCGCAACGGCAAGTCGGTTTTGCCGACAAAATTATTCTGTCCAAAACCGATCTGGTCGATGCGGAACAAGTCGCCCAACTGCGCCAGCGCCTGGTGCGTATGAATCCGCGCGCGACCATCAGCACTGCCGATTTTGGCCAGGTAGCGATCGGCGAGGTACTGGATTTAAAAGGCTTTAACCTGAATGCCAAACTAGAACTTGATCCAGATTTTTTACAGGCAGAACAAGAAGAAGAGCACGTACACGACGAGCATTGCGGGCATGATCATGCGGATCATCAGCACAATCATCACAACGAACACAACCACCATCATGCGCACCACTCGGACGACATCGCCGCCTTTGTGTTTAAAAGTGATCGTCCGTTTAACACCGGCAAACTCGACGAGTTTTTGGGCGGACTGGTACAAGTGTTCGGACCACGCATGTTGCGCTACAAAGGCGTGCTGTTAATGGATGGTGCAGACCGCAAGGTGATTTTCCAAGGCGTGCATCAAATTATGGGTACAGATGTCGGCGCTAAGTGGAGCGATGATGAGTTGCGTGAGAGTAAGATGGTGTTTATTGGCAAAAATCTGCCCAAAGACGTATTTATTGATGGTTTAAGACTATGTTTGGTATAAACTAGCGGGCTACTGAATGGGGCGAACTAATTGAAGCGCCCAAGCAAAGCAACGACAGACTTCATACGGATGTCATTTACTTTGCCAGTAAGGGGAGGATAATAGCGGCCTGAATGCAACATTGTGCTATTTCTTATGTATTAACCCGTCGTATCGAAAGTAAGCGAAGTGGCAACTAAATCACCTAAATCGACTGTTACAGTCAGCGCACCGGCAGCTCTGCTCACTGAGGAAGAACTTCTCAAGATGGGCGAGAAAGACTATATGAACGCTGCACAACTGGCTTTTTTCAAAGCCCGTTTGCAACAGCTAGAAAAGGATTTGCTTAAAAACGCCGACGAAACCACAGAGCACCTGCGTGAAACTGTGTTGGTACCTGATCCGGCAGATCGCGCCACGATCGAAGAAGAACATGCCCTGGAACTACGCACCCGCGACCGTGAACGCAAACTGCTGAAAAAAGTACAGCAATCTATCGCCAGTATTGATGAAGGCGAATACGGATGGTGCGAAGAAACTGGCGAAGCGATTGGCGTACCACGCTTGCTGGCACGTCCAACGGCAACATTGTCGTTAGAAGCGCAGCAACGACGTGAAATGAAACAAAAGCTATACGGCGATTAAGTCATAGCCAAACTTTATAAAGAAGCGTGCAACTGAACCTTGCGCGCTTTTTTTGCGTAAAATTTATTCACTAACCCGGTGAGTTTTACGCCTGCAGAACCGTCTGTCCGGCTAAATAGTCCAGTCACGCCATAAAATTGTAGGTTTTTTACCACAACTGATTGCAGGCAATATTTTCTAAAATATTGCCTGCATCTGCTTGTGATGTTCTGCGCAGATGTAATTTTTAAAAATAGATAGCCGTTATTGAAACTAATGCTTTCTTTGCTACCGACAAGATAGAAAGTGTATTTTTATTACAAATAATGGCAAACGATCGTCAGAACTCGGCCTAAGTTCAATACAAAGGATTAAGAGATAAGGACAGCTTCTTTTTTTTCAAAAATCAATTGTGCTGGTTAAAGTAAAACCAATTACACATGAAATAATTCAAGTTCGTTACAATTCATGCACTGAAATTTACGCTTAAGCCTGTGTAGGCAGCATAAGTGACTAACCATAGTTACATGATTCAGACTATACTTTAGCTTCGGAAAATTGCTTGTTTGTGAATGACGTTCAGCACAAATTAAGATTATTTTTTAATCAAAATAAAAGATACATTTTGTCTTTTTATATTCAGGAATAACGTGGGGATTTTTTCACTTTTCGGCAAAAAGAATGGTCAGCAGGAGAAAGACTCCGCGCTGAAAACTTCTGCCAAAAAAACACGTTCTAAAAGCGGCAATACGGATATCTTGGTGACGTCCAGTGACGACGCACAATCAAATTCCATCATGGCTCAACGCCATATGGCTAGAGCAACAGCGCGCAAAATTGATGCGATAGAATTTGAAATGTCGCGTGACATGGGTAAAACAAAAAATGTACTGCCCAATAAAACAACTCCTGATGCAAAAGCCAATTCTGCCAACAAACCTGCTTCGGCAACTGAGCCGATTACAGACTTCCAAAGTACGCTGCCTCTGGCAATGCCTACTACAGATTATTTGTTGGAACAGCATACCGATTTAATGACCGCAGATCTGGCAGAGACAGAGTCTGTTCCCTTACTAGAAGAAGCGGCGATTTTATTCGCCAGCGGTCAAAAAGAAGTTGCCGAACAAATGCTGCAGGCTGCGATTCATAATAGAAATTTGGGTCAAGCAGAACAAATTGGCTGGTACATGCTGTTTGATCTGTACGAAATTTCAAACAATCAAGCCCAGTTTGACCGTCTGTCATTGGAGTACGCCAGTAAATACGAGATGTCGCCACCGATTTGGCATGATTCACGCTACCAGATGGACAAATCAGGCGATGATACAAATCAGACAACGGCAAATATTTCTTTCCCTGGGCAGCTAGATGGCAACATCATCAAATTGCTGGAACGCTTGCAACAAGTCAGCAAGCAAAGTCAAAGTATTAAACTGGATTTTACTCGCGTAAAAAATGTCGATGCAGTCGGCTGTGGCTTGTTATTGCGTGCACTCAAAAATCTGAAAAAAACTAAACATGACTTAATGTTAGTTGCAGCACAAGACCTAGCGGATAACATCCGCGCGATACTGCAAGTTGGCAGGCGTGACGAAACCGAAGCACCGTGGTTGCTATTGCTTGAAATTTTGCAACTACTGCATTTTGAAAAAGCATTTGAAGAAGTCAGTATGGATTACTGCATTACCTTCGAAGTTTCCCCTCCTTCTTTTGAAGCGCCAAAGAATAAAGTCACCACTTCATTTCCAGAAATTCAGCTCGAAACAGAATCAGCCCATCGGTTTATGATGCCAGCAGTGATTGAAGGTAAAACCGATATTTTGATCGCGCAAATTACCGAACACTCCAAAATGTACAACCAAATAGTATTAGATTGTTCACGTTTAGACCGAGTCGAATTTGGTGCTTCTGCACAGTTACTCAATGGCCTGGTACCCATCGCGGTTGTTAGAGATAATCACATTCAATTTGTGGAAGTTAACTACTTAGTCATGGCCTTGTTTAACGCCATGGGTTTGAAAAGCGTTGCTACCATCTTCCCTCGCAAGCATTAATTAATAAGCTATTAGCACGCGTCAAAGTTGCAAGCCACCTCTGCTTTCTGCTCTATCTTGTAATTTGAAGACCTAGCCCCATTTCTATCCAACGCGATCGAAGGCTGTCTAAAACAATCAGCACGCCATTATTAGCTTAAGCATATCAAGTTTGGCGAGCTCGCCAACGGATAATCGCTACCTGCACATCATTATTCGAGGATCACATGGAACAATTTCACGGCACCACCATCTTGTCGGTACGACGCGGCAATCTGGTCGCACTCGGTGGCGACGGCCAAGTCACACTCGGCAATATCATCATGAAGGGTACTGCCCGTAAAGTGCGCAAGCTGTATCACAACAAAGTATTAGCCGGTTTTGCAGGCGGTACTGCGGATGCTTTTACGCTGATTGAACGGTTTGAAGCCAAGTTGGAAAAACACCAAGGCCACTTGATGCGTGCCTCGGTCGAACTTGCCAAAGACTGGCGCACCGACCGCATGCTGCGCCGGCTGGAAGCGATGCTACTGGTCGCTGACAAAGAGACTACGCTCGTCATCACCGGTAATGGCGATGTGTTGGAACCGACGGACGGCATCGGCGCGATTGGTTCTGGCGGCACATTTGCCCAGTCAGCTGCCAAAGCTTTACAAGAAAATACCGATTTATCCCCTATCGAGATCGTGAAAAAATCACTGACGATCGCTGGCGAATTGTGCATTTATACCAATTTATCCCACACGATAGAAACTCTCGACTGATTTGGATCGCACCATGAATATGACCCCGCAAGAAATCGTTTCTGAACTCGATAAACATGTCGTTGGCCAAGCCCGCGCCAAACGTGCCGTCGCCATTGCATTACGCAACCGCTGGCGCAGACAACAAGTCCCGGAACCATTACGGCATGAAATCACGCCTAAAAATATTCTGATGATAGGACCGACTGGTGTTGGTAAAACCGAGATTGCACGTCGTCTAGCAAAACTGGCAGATGCGCCTTTTATCAAAATCGAAGCTACTAAATTTACCGAAGTCGGTTATGTTGGCCGCGACGTAGATACGATTATCCGCGACTTGGTGGATATCGGTATCAAACAAACCCGCGAAGCAGCAACTCGCAAAGTACGTGCCCGTGCTGAAGATGCGGCGGAAGATCGTATCCTGGATATTTTGCTACCACTTGCCCGTGATTTTGGTTTTAGTCCCAATAAAGAGGTGTCTGAAACTATTGCAGTGTCAGCAGACAATGCAGAAAAAGAGGCTGGCAAAACTGCGGATAACAATACGCGACAAATTTTTCGCAAGCGTCTGCGTGAAGGTACATTAGACGATAAAGAAATCGATATCGAAGTAGCCGAGACCGCGCCCACCATGGAGATCATGGCACCACCCGGCATGGAAGAAATGACTGAGCAGATCAAATCCATGTTCTCCGGCATTGGTAGCGGACGCAAAAAATCTCGTAAGCTCAAGATTAAAGATGCTCTGAAAATTTTGATCGAAGAAGAAGCCGGCAAGCTGGTCAATGAAGACGAGCTGAAACAGCAAGCAATACACAATGTGGAACAAAACGGCATCGTATTTTTAGATGAGATCGATAAGATCGCATCACGTTCTGAGTCTGGTGGCGCCGAGGTATCGCGTGCTGGTGTGCAGCGTGATTTATTGCCTCTGGTCGAAGGCACTACGGTCAATACTAAATACGGCATGATCAAAACGGATCATATTTTATTTATCGCCTCAGGCGCTTTCCATTTGGCCAAGCCATCTGATTTGATACCCGAACTGCAAGGACGTTTTCCGATCCGGGTTGAATTAGAATCTTTGTCGATTGCCGATTTTGAGCGCATCTTAACCAGTACCGACGCCTGTTTAACGCATCAATACAAAGCCTTGCTGGAGACAGAAGGCGTGACGATAGACTTTACTGATGAGGGCGTGCAAAGACTGGCGGGCATCGCTTACGCAGTCAATGAGACCACAGAAAATATCGGCGCCCGACGTCTTTATACGGTGATGGAAAAATTGCTGGAAGAAATCTCCTTCGATGCGCATCAAAATAGTGGCACAACCATTGTGATCGATGCCGCTTACGTAGAGCAGCGGCTGCAGGCATTGTCGGTAGATGAGGATTTATCACGCTATGTTTTGTGATTTAATTTGATGGCGATTTGACGTCGACTTAATGTCTACTTAGTGTCTACTTAATGTCTACTGCGCGTTGAATTGATAGCCATTGACACGCATCAAATACAAATTTAGCCTGGCTTGAGGCTTGCGGTAATAAATCTTAATACTCTTTGTTACTGCAAGCGATTAACTTAACTTCAAAACAATAGTTAAAAAGAGAAAGGAGTAGTGATGGCAAATAAAACGACAGGCACACGCCAGAAGCTGACCTTTCGACTTGACCCTGCACAAACCAAACCACGTAATCCAGTTGCCGTTGCAGCAAAACAGCGCGCAGCAGGTAGCCACCAAAAATCTGCGTCGGCGCTACGACAAGAACAAAACCGTTTAGCAAAAAAGCTGCCCATAGAAGGCGAACAAGATTAAGATTGATGCGTCATGTAATGTCAGGCAATGTCTTAGGACTAAGGTATATGTATGCCAGGAAGCAGACGCCGCAAACAACTTTATCATCGCAAATTATCTTTGCGCAGAAAAGACATTCGTACCCGGTTTGTGGTCGATCTCGCGATACTGTATTTACCGACATTAGGCATACAAAAAACCCGGGAGTTGTTGCGTAGCCAGCTCGTGCTGGATTCCGTGATCAACCGCGTGCTACATCATCCCAAGTTGCGCCGCACTTACACACAACCATAGTCCTCGATATCTTCGTCAAACATTGATAAAGTTAAAGCACTTCCTGCTTAGCATCACGCGCCAATAAACGGGCAATCATCTGCTGCGCAGAAATTTGATCAAACAACACGCCAGCGACGGCATCGGTAATTGGCATCTCCACCTGCAAACTGGCGGCTAAAGTTTTGACTGCCTGCGCACAACGCACGCCCTCGGCAACATGCCCTAATTCTTGTACGATCAACGACAAGGATTTACCCTGCGCCAACGCCAGACCGACTTTGCGGTTACGTGACAAATCTCCGGTACATGTCAAAATCAAATCCCCTACGCCGGTCAAACCCATCAGAGTCTCCGCGCGTCCGCCTAGAGCGGCGCTGAGGCGGCTGATTTCTGCCAGGCCGCGTGTCATCAGGGCTGCCCTTGCGTTTAAACCTAAACCCAAACCATCAGCAATGCCGGTCGCGATGGCCAGAATATTTTTCACTGCACCACCGACTTCTACACCGACCACATCATCACTGGAATACACCCGAATCGCATTCCCATGCACCGCACTGACGACTTTTTGGCACAGCTCTGCTGAGGTAGAAGCGATGGTCAGTGCACACGGCAAACCCTTAGCAACCTCTTGCGCGAACGAGGGGCCGGTTAAAGCGCCCGCCTGCACCGCATCGCCTAAAACCTGACGCACCACTTGATGCGGTAACAGTTGCGTGCCCTCTTCAAACCCTTTGCACAACCAGACCACATGCTGCGGCTGAAATGGCAGACATTGCTGCAATAAAGGCCGTAAGCCAGATACCGAGGTGGCAATGATCAACAAGCCATCTGCCGAACTTGCATGCGCCATAGCCTGCTCAAAATCGGCTGTGGCTTGTAAATCAGTAGGGAAAGGACAGCCCGCAAGATAGGTCTGGTTTTCGCGCTGAGTCTGCATTTGCTGCATCAGCTCGGGCTTTCGCCCCCAAAGCAACACCTGATTTTTAGTGGCAAGAGAAATCGCTAATGCACTGCCCCAGGCACCAGCGCCAAGTACGCTTATGTTCATGATTGCCTGACCTCGTTGTGAAAATACAAATAAAGATTAAATATATACCCCATATAGTATTTATAAACTGTCCAAAGAATCAATGGACAATAAGGCATATTTTCTTATAAATGAGGGGAGTATATAAAAAAGGACAGCATGCTGTCCTTTTTTCGATCACCTTGCAGCCTGCTACACGCCCCAGACTTCAGACACTTTGACATAGCCAATCTGTCCGTCGCGGTGCTTTACTTTGACCCATCCTGATGACACCGGCTCGGCCATTTCTAGCAACACATTTTTGTCTGCGCTAAACACCATAGGCGAGGCTTCATCCGCAGCCGAGTGGGCTTTGACATTGGCGACACGTACAACCACATTGCGACGCGCGACCAATTCTTTTGATTCTACCCAGCTTAAATCGCCACCCATGTCGCGTACTTTGCTCCAGGTGCCGTAAGTCAAAATCACTTCCACTGGCATGCCACGCGGCGCAACATACACCTTGCCGCCCTTGGTCGATGGCGCATCATACAAAATCACGGGGGACGCACCGATAGCTCTAAACTCCAAGGCCTGGGCGATGCCAGACCAAGAAGCGATACCTAACAGTACAGATAAAATCAGAGAACGACGCATAGTAATTTCCACTTTAAACCCGATCAGCTAAGTCAATTAGCTAAGTCAATTAACTAAGCTAATTTAGTCATTAACCAGCTCATCGGGCTAACACTCGATCACGCGCAATTAGTGTGTCGTTGCTGGTGTTTGTTCGCCGCCTTCAGCTTGTAATTTAGCTTGCTGTTCAGCGATATTTTGCAGACGCTGTTGGTAGAAAGCTTCAAAATTGATTTCAGACAAATGTACTGGTGGGAAACCCGCACGGGAAATCACATCAGCAATATTGGCACGCAGGTAAGGATAGATGATATTTGGGCAACCAATACCCAGCAGTGGATCTAACTGATCTGCAGGAATATTGCGTGCTTCAAAAATACCTGCTTGCTTGCCTTCAACCAGGAAAGCAACTTTATCATTGACCTTAGCAGTCACCGTTACAGTCACGATGGACTCAACGATACCGTCGGCTAATGGCGCTGCGCTGACATCCAGAGCGACTTCGATCGTTGGTGCTTCTTGTTCCAGAAAAATAGCTGGGGAGTTTGGCTGTTCAAGCGACAAATCTTTCAGATAAACGCGTTGAATTTGAAATACGGGCTGCAGATTTTCGTCAGACATGTGAGACTTTCTAAAAATTCTAAAAGATTAATAACAATTAATGAACAACGAGATGGCTGTAGATAGAGCTGATTCAGGCCATTTCAAGATCGCGGCGCGTTATTCTACCAAGTGAAATGCAAAATCAGCAAAAATCTGCTATTTAAGTGATTTTTGCCGATTGATTTGTCAATGTGATGACATTTTATTGAGACTCTGGCAAGGAAGCACAGTGTTACACGCCAGAAAAATGGCCCTGATTGAGCAAAACCGCAGTCAGATCAGAGCTGATTCCTCGCCTGATCAAGCGGGATTCAATAAAGCTTCCAGCTTGCCAGTACGATCTAGCGCCGACAAATCGTCGAAACCGCCGACATGCGTTTCGCCGATGTAAATCTGCGGTACTGTCCGGCGGCCGGTCTTTTGCATCATGTTTTCGCGCGCAACCGGGTCCAGATCGACACGGATTTTTTCAATCTCATCCACGCCTTTTGACTTCAGCAGGCGCTCTGCCATAGTGCAATATGGGCAAACTGCGGTGCTATACATTACAACATGCGCTGTCATGATTTTCTCCTGCTAACTTAAATATCTACTTATTTTAATGATTTATTCAATTATTCACCGAACTGACTTACTTGTCATTCGGCAATTACTTAACTGTTGGCAATCCTTGAGTTTTCCATGCGGAAACACCGCCCTCAAGACTAAACACTTGCTCAAATCCAGCCTTCTTGAGTACGCCAACCGCTGATGCAGACCGCACACCACGCTCGCACACAGTGATGATGGTACTGTTTTTTGATTTTTCTAGTTCTTTTACGCGGCTAGACAAATCGGCCAGAGGAATATTTTTGGCGTTTGGCAAATGACCGGCAGCAAATTCTTCTGCGTCACGTACATCTAACACGACAGTTTTACCCTGGTTCATGACTTGCGTTGCCTGCAATTGCGTTAGCTTGGCGCCACGACGTTGCAGTACGGGGAACAACAAAGCACCGCCAGAAATGAGGGCGACGGCAATCATCCAGATGTTTTCAATTAAGAATTTCACAGTATTCCAATGGGTAATATGGTTATAGATCGTTGGAAACTTCTAAAAACCCCATACTCGAGCGCATCGCGTCGTTGCAAAGCCTCGCAATACCGACGTATTGCTACGTTTTGCGCCTAGCGCTACATCTCGATTAAAGGGTTTTTAGAAGTTCCCTGTTATAAATGGTTTTAAAGAACGCGCCCATTATAAAATAGATGCTGTTGTAGTTGCTGCTCTACTGTTTTGCGTAAGTCCTAAACTCCAAACTTCTTTTTAATCACACTTCATTACACCATGTACAAAATCGTTTTGATGCGCCACGGCGAATCCACCTGGAATCTTGATAATCGTTTTACTGGCTGGACCGATGTTGATCTGACTGAAAAAGGCGTAGCAGAAGCGCGCCAGGCAGGCAAAGTCTTAAAAGAAGCTGGTTTTATGTTTGACGTGGCTTACACCTCCGTCCTTAAACGCGCTATCCGCACACTCTGGGGTACGCTGGATGAAATGGACTTGATGTGGTTGCCCGTCGTACACGACTGGCGTTTGAATGAACGCCATTATGGTGCTTTGCAAGGTTTAAATAAAGCAGAAACAGCTGCGCAGTATGGCGATGAACAGGTTCTTGTATGGCGTCGTAGCTACGATACACCGCCCAATCCCTTGCCAGAAAATGACCCCCGCACGTCGTTCAACGATCCTCGCTACGCTGGTTTAACACGCTCACAAATCCCGCTGACGGAATGTTTAAAAGACACGGTAGATCGCGTAATGCCTGCATGGGACGACACGATTGCCCCCGCCATCCGTGCCGGCAAACGTATCATCATCAGTGCCCATGGTAATAGTTTGCGCGCCTTGATCAAAATGTTAGATGGCATCAGCGATGCAGATATCGTCAGCTTAAATATACCTAACGGGCAACCGCTGGTGTATGAGTTGGATGCCGATTTAAAACCCATCAAGCATTACTATCTGGGCGATCAATCCGCGATTAAAGCGGCATTGCACGCAGTTGCCAGCCAAGGAAAATCGAAGTAAGACCATGATAAGACCTTGATGCTGAACGCAGTGACTCACACCAACACCAAAGCAGACAAAGTAAACACAGGCACCGGGCCAGCGTACTCTTCACGGGTGCCGCTGGGCTTGTGCCTGCTGATGCTTGGCAGTTTGTTCAGTTTATTCTGTGGACTAAGTAATCCCGCTCAAGCAGCTAGTAATGCCCGCACGACGCAAAAAAATCAAGTCGAAGCGCAGCGCACTGAGTTACAGCAAAAGCTGCAAGCACTCAAAAAAGATATTAATAAAACAGAGTCGGCTAAAGACAAAGCTAGCGATGCACTGGCTGATTCTGAGCAAGCCATTTCTGAAGCCAATCGTTCTTTGCGCGATTTGCAAACTGAGCAAAACGAGACCCAGACCCGCCTGCAACAATTATTAGCCGAACAGAGCAGACTCAGCGCCAAGGTCGAGCAGCAAAAAAAGCAGCTCTCGGATTTTTTGCGTCATCAATATATGCGTGGCGACAGCGACCGCATCAAGCTACTACTATCGGGCGACAACCCCAACCGCATCAATCGTGATTTGCAATACATGGGTTATGTCTCGCAAACCCAGGCCAAAATGATAGAAGGCTTGCGCACCAGCCTAGCCGCAGTACAAAAAAATGCCAAAGAAGAGCAAGACGCTAAAGACGATCTGGACGAAATCGCGCAAGAAGAAATCACGCATAAAAAAGCCTTAGAGGGCGAGAAGAAAAAACGTGGCACTTTGTTAGCGCAATTGGCCGACAAGCTGCACGCGCAAAAGAAAGAGGCCGACAATCTGCAAAAAGATGAGCAACGTCTCGGTAATCTGGTCACACAATTAAATAAATTGATTGCGGAACAAATCAAAGCAGAACAAGAACGCGCAGCACAATTAGCAAAACAAAAAGAAAAACAGCGCCTGGAAAAACTCGCTCAAGAAAAAGCACTCAAAAATAAAAAATCCGGTAAGCCGACCAATCCCGATGCGATCGACGATGACGAACCTCCAAGTAAAGTGATCGCAAAGAATGAGCAAACACCGGTAGCGACTAGTTTTGACGGCAATTTTGGCAAGCTAAAAGGACAACTTCGTCTGCCAGTTAAAGGGGAATTAATCGCCAAGTTTGGTAGCAAACGCGGGGATGGTCCTAGCTGGAAAGGTATTTTCATCAAGACCGCAGAAGGTGCAGAAATCAAAGCGATTGCGGCTGGCCGAGTAGTGTTTGCCGATTGGCTACGCGGCTTTGGGAATATGGTGATTGTCGATCATGGTAACGAATATCTGAGTTTATATAGCAACAATCAAGCAGTCTTAAAACATGTGGGCGACATCGTAAAAACCGGCGACGTCATCGCCAGCGCGGGTAATAGCGGCGGCAATGAAGAATCAGGTTTATACTTTGAGCTAAGGTATCAAGGGCGCGTATTCGACCCATTGACGTGGGCAACAATCAGATGAGATGTGGATATTGAAATGGGTAGCAAAATAAAAAGTTTTAGCTTAATCAGTTTTGGCGTTATCGCTGGCGTTGCTGCGACGATCCAGTTTTCTGCTTTGGCACAAAAAAATACCGGTTCACCTTTGCCCGTGGAAGAACTACGGCAACTGGCTGACGTTTTCGGCATGATCAAGACCGACTACGTCGAGCCCGTAGAAGACAGCAAACTATTGACCGAAGCCATTTCTGGCATGGTCGCTTCACTCGATCCGCATTCAGCTTATCTGGATAAAAAAGCCTACAAAGAATTACGTGAAGGTACGCAAGGCAAATTTGTCGGTCTGGGCATTGAAGTCGGGATGGAAGATGGTTACGTCAAAATCATTTCTCCGATTGAAGATTCGCCCGCTTATCGCGCTGGTATCAAACCGGGCGATCTGATTACGCGTCTGGATTCGATACCGATCAAAGGTCTGAGTCTGGATGAGGCCGTCAAAAAAATGCGTGGCGAACCAAATAGCAAAATCACGCTGACGCTGGCGCGCAAAAACGAGGATAAGCCTATCGTCGTCACCATCACACGTGAGCTGATCAAACAGCAAAGCGTTAAAGCAAAGATGGTAGAGCCCGGATACGCCTGGTTGCGGATAGCCCAGTTCCAGGAGCCGACGGTTGAAGACATGGCAAAAAAAATTCAGGCTTTGTACACGCAAGATCCTAATCTAAAAGGTCTGGTGCTCGATTTACGCAATGATCCGGGCGGCGTATTGCCTGGTGCGATTGGTGTCTCAGCCGCGTTTTTGCCAAAAGATGCCGTCGTCGTTACGACCAACGGCCAGTTAGCAGACTCCAAAGCCAGCTACACCGCTAAGCGTGAAAACTATGCCACCCGCGCCATCGGCGATCCGCTCAGCAAATTACCAGAAGCGATTAAGAACGTGCCGATGGTCGTGCTAATCAATACTGGCTCAGCCTCCGCGTCCGAAATCGTGGCAGGTGCTTTACAAGATTACAAACGCGCCACCATTCTGGGGACTCAAAGTTTTGGCAAGGGATCGGTACAAACCATACGCCAGATCTCTGCTGATACCGCCGTCAAACTGACCACCGCACGCTACTACACACCGAACGGTCGCTCGATTCAGGCGAAAGGTATCACCCCTGATCTGGCAGTGGAAGAAACTGCAGAAGGCGACGGCTTCAACAGCCTGCGCACACGCGAAGTAGATTTAGACAAGCACTTAAATAACGACAAAGAAGCTGAGCAAGCCAATAAATCCAAGGTTGATGAGGTGGAAGAAGAACAGCGCCTGATCGCTCTCGCCAAGAAAAGCAAGCCACTGGAATACGGCAGCAAAGATGACTTCCAATTGGCCCAAGCCTTAAATCACTTAAAAGGCTTGCCAGTCAAAGTCACCAAAGTTGATCCAAAAGATGCCGCAGAAGAGAGCAAAGAAGAATCTAAATCTGAATCTAAAGCAGAGTCAAAGAAAAAATAAAGCGACATTGATCACGGTCGTGTTCTGCATGCCACGATCTGATCTGACCAGGCCGCATATTGTGCGGCCTTTTTTACGACTCTCTTTTAGTTTTTTTAGGTTCTTTTTTGAATCTCTATTTGCAAGCCAAAAGACTAGCATTAAATATACTCATAGTTAGTATATTTTAATCGTCCATAGGTTAATTGATCTATATGCCAATTTAGAAAAAAGTAATGGGGAGTATATGAATAAGCTTTCCTCATCAGTCACTACAAAGTCAGCATAATGCCGCTCAACTTTATTGTCCTTACTCCGTGTTTTAACTAAATTATTCCTGCCAATAATTACTATGAATGATCAGCAACTCCTACGTTACTCGCGCCATATTTTGCTCGACCAGATCGGTATTGAGGGTCAACAAAAAATCAATGCAGCACATGCGCTCATCATTGGCGCTGGAGGTTTAGGATCACCAGTAGCGATGTATCTCGCCAGCGCAGGCGCAGGCAAAATCACGCTGGTCGATCATGACGAAGTCGATTTAACCAACTTACAGCGCCAGATTCTCCACACCACCGCACGCGTCGGTCAGCCCAAAGCAGAGTCCGCCAGACAGACTTTGCAAGCCATCAATCCCGACATTGAGATCGTCACTCTGCAAGAAAAAGTCAGCGGTCAACGCCTGCAAGAACTAGTACAAAACGCCAGCATCGTGCTGGATTGCTGCGACAATTTCAGCACCCGCCACGCAGTCAATCAAGCCTGTGTAGAGTTTGGTGTGCCACTGGTATCCGGCGCAGCGATCTCATTTGACGGACAAATCAGCGTATTCGACAGTCGGGATACCAGTTCACCCTGCTACGCCTGCCTGTTCCCACCGGATCAGCAATTTGAAGAAGTCCAATGCGCCACGATGGGCGTATTTGCGCCGCTAGTCGGCATTATCGGCAGCATGCAAGCAGCCGAAGCACTGAAGGTCATGATGGGCATAGGCAAACCGCTACTAGGCCGCTTGCTACTACTCGATGCGCAAACTATGGAATGGACGCAAATCCGCGTGGCACGTAATCTTGCATGTGCGGTTTGTGGTCAGCGACATTAGTGCAAATTACAGTTTTCATGCACTAGTCAGGTAGCGATCTTCTCCTAGCAGCGCGGTTCTTAGGCTAGTCTCTTTAGATATTGGTAACTCCTACACGGCTGTACGTCCAGCCTTTTCCCTTTTGTACTACAGGATTCTGAGTCCTGCTGGAACGTTGCTCCTTGAAGTTTGGAGCTGCATACAATATGAGTTACTCCCCATATGTATATTTTAGTCCTCCATATAATACTTAGACAATTAGGTATTTTTAAATAATTTTTAGGGGAGTATATTGAATTATGCCTTGATTACCGTTGAATAAGAGCAAGCGGATTTAGCTGGTAACAGTCCATCTGCCAGTCTACATTCCGATTTTGTGTGGGTTTTTTTCATCGCTGGTTAAATTTGCTAGATAAATTTTCAATTCTAAATTGTAAGTAGATTGAGCAACTGTTACTATTTTCCTTTTAGTCAACATACGGCGCTGTTGAAGGCATCATCAACATTGCAACGCTGATGCATCTACACAAAACCATGGCACTAACCATCATCAAAAACGAGATCCGCTCTTTACTGAAAATACGTAAAGAACGGGTGATACCGCCACCCAGTGGAATGCCGCAGTTTGGTAGCACCATCGTTTGGGATAAACTTAAAATCCAATTGCGCATGACTATCGACGGTGAGCAATGGGATTGGCTGACACTCAAAGGTTGGCGCGTGCAAGATATGCGTAAAAACCGTCGTAATTATTTTAAAGTCCCGAGCAAAGCCGTTGAACGTTTGTTGCTGGCATCACAAGAAGAGCGAGAAGATGTTTATCAGCGCATTGTGAATTACGACTACGATAAGAGCAGGCTAAGCTGATCAGCAAGTCTGCCTCCGGCCTAATCAGTAACATGAATCAATGGATTAAACGAAGTAGGCTGCCGCTCTGGATTGCATTGTTTGCGATCTTGCTGAATGCGCTTGCCCCTTCGATTTCCCATGCGCTATATGCGCGAAACGGCGCATCGGATCTTTTCGAAATATGTACTGTATCTGGTACACAATTTGTCAGCATTGATAGTGCAAAAAATGGCGCCTCAGTACAGATCAAATCCTCGAAACCTGCCACACCTCAGTTGTTGGAACACTGCCCTTTCTGCATGACACATGCAGGGTCGTTTGCCTTGCCTTCCACGCCTCCCGTTGCACCATTCGTCATTGGCAGACACGATCATTTCCCCGCGCTGTTTTATCACTCACCTTCCCCACTCTTCTCCTGGTCAGCCGCTAATCCGCGCGCGCCGCCCTTCACTTCCTGATGATATTTCATCGCCTGCTGCACTTGATCTAAGTAAGTACAAAGTAAATACAAGGTAAATGCGGCAAAGGTGATTCGTAGTCGATTTTCTATTCAAGGTCCGCTTTGCAGTGAGCTTGGCTCTCGCGATTGCGGACGACTATTCGTTCAGACGCGCTCCAATGCGTTCAAAAATATTTCAGCATTTAAAGGATTCATCATGTCTCTTCTTTCACCGTTAAAAACTGTTTCACTCATCGCTGGCAGTGTGGCGATGTTATTCCCTATGATGGCAAATGCCTGCGCAAGTTGCGGCTGCACGCTAAGTTCTGATTGGGAAAATATGGGAATGTCCAGTGGTACTGGCTTTAAGTTGGATATCCGCTACGACTACCTGAATCAAGATCAGCTGCGTAGTGGTACAAGTAAAATCAGCCCCGCAGCAGCGAGCCAGGTAACCAACAATGGTGACCCGCAAGAGGTAGAAAAATTCACCAAGAATAATTACCTGACATTTGGACTGGACTACAGCAATAGTCCGAACTGGGGCATCAATCTGCAAGTACCTTATATCAACAGAACCCACAGCACACTCGGGACTGCATCCGACGGCACGGTGGCAGATGATGGTGGCGGCCAATATGATTCCAGCACCTCCAACATTGGCGATATCAAAGTAGTGGCACGATACCAGGGATTTTCAGAAGAGCATAAATTTGGTTTGCTGTATGGCGTCAAACTGCCAACTGGTAGTCATACCCAGACCGGAACATCAACGGATGCGACAGCGCCTGGGATAGCGGCAATTGACCGCGGCCTGCAACCAGGTACCGGGACGACAGATATTATTGTCGGTGCGTATTATTTCGACAGCTTGAATAACAATTGGGACTATTTTGCACAAGGACTATATCAAGCGGCGATCAATTCTAGCGACGATTACAAACCGGGTAATGGTTTAAATCTGAATGCAGGATTGCGCTACAAAGGATTTGAGAGCATCACTCCGCTATTGCAAATTAACGCTAGACATGTGGCACATGATACCGGTGCCAATGCTGACACAACCAGCACTGGTGGCACACTAGTTTATCTAAGCCCTGGCGCAGTGATGCCGGTCAACGAACGTTTATCGGTTTATGGTTTTGTGCAATTGCCCTTATACCAGAATGTTCGTGGCGTGCAACTGGCACCTCTCTATACCGCTTCGTTAGGGGCGAGAATTTCCTTCTGATCCACTTGCTAAGACCTCAGGATAGGTGCGATTGGCATCGCGTAATCGCACCTATGTCAATGGACTGAAATTGTGAGTTGTGTTTATGTGGTGACAGGTTTGCGAGGATGTTACGTTACTGCGCGAAACTGATGATCGGCTGCTTCAACCGCTAAGCCGTCGGTCTATTTTCGCCATAGCTGACATTCAAAACCCATCTTTAACATCATCCGTCTTAATGGATAGTGCCACAATACGGAGCAATTTCCGTAGCATGTTCTTGCGAGCAGAGTCACGCCGATATGGGACATATGTCTCCTGCTCTACGAGGAGTTGAAGCCAATAAGAAAGAAATATCTCATCGATTTTAAGGCTACATTTTGATTCATCCCATTTGACTACACATTCATTTAGCTCGGCGGCAAGATGTAGCGACTGACTCCAGCAAGTCTCGCAAAGAATACGTCGCTGGTTAATGCTCGCTTTCTTTATCTCAAAAGTATGTTTCTGATCTAAAGCGGAGAAAACAGCTTCGGTTTGACAATGCCAGCAGCGATATTGAATATCGGTATATTCGAACTTAAAGCTAGCGGCTACAGAGCATTGGCTTTTTTCAGACCATTTTTTCGGGTCTGCTTTTATCTTATTGATTAGAGGACGAGCAGGCATTTAACGCCTCATTAAAGTATGTGTATTGCAAAGTTTTTCGAACGAAGCAGCGGACAGGGCATGTGCCAACAACTCTGACTAAGAAAGTTCGTTTGATTAGTTCATTTTTTCATGTCACAGCTGAAATAAGTGCGCATACGACCATGCATGTCGTTTCCATATCGCAGTTCACTGAGCTTTCAGAAAGTGAGTTGCAATTTGTCTGCTACAACCTTTAAACCGTCATTCTAGCGCGACACCTAAAGGCGCCCCTTAATTCAAACGTTGGCGCCAAGCATGGTCGATTGCCAGGGTAAAGAAGTTGAGATCGGTGATGTTGTTCGAGTCTTGTAAACCTGCCAGGACGTGCATCACAGAACGCTATTTCCGGATTTCTTTCACGCTGCCATCTGAAAAGTAGCGCTCTTCTTTATCCAGCTTTCCTTCTTTGTAATACTTCGCGTGTGTAACATGATCATCTTCGTAATCACGTTCGATGGATAACACTTCTTTGCCAGGCATACCTTTAGGTTCATAAACTTTTTCATGTCCTTGTCGCAAGCCCTTGGCAAAGAAGGCTTCGGCTTCGATACCGCCGTTTCGGCTGTAGAATTTTTGCGGCCCTTCACGCTTAAATCCGTAGTCACTAGGTTCACAAGACATTAAAGATTCGACGTTATTGCTGCCCCAGACCATTTCGTCATTTTGCAAGCTGACATTACCGGTAAATTGCAATTTTTCATTGTCCCAGTAATATTGCATACTGTAGATATCGTTTTTTTTCTGAATGACTGCGCGCGGACTACCATTTTCCCACCAGCAAGAACTTTGCTGAACGATCAAATCTTTTCCAGAACTGCCACCAACGCCATAGGCAGTGCTGCGCGCTTTACCGCCTGAGTTAAACCACTCTTCGTCTGTGCCAACCAGCGCCCCTTTTGAATCGACGTGCATCACGCGTTTGATTTTTCCATCGGCATACAGGTCGGTGATCGTTGCAGAACCATCGCTGTTGATCTGTTTTTGGCGTTTCGCCGCCTTGGGTACTGTTATAGAGCCAACTTTCAATACCGAATCCCATTCGCTGGTGGCTTTAACAGCTTCTTCGATGTTGGTTTCCTTACCTTGCACCAACCGGACTTTTTTGTAAACTTGCCCATGAATATCGTAGTAGACGATATCGCTAGGGCCATTGAAGCCACACAACTTTGCATCAATCGATGTTTCTTTTTTGTCCGAGCAACGAGCAAAACGAATTTGTCCACCGGGCAAATAGCCAATGGAAGAAACCTCATATCCAAGCTTTCCGGTAGTCCCATCACCGTACAAGGTCCGCTGAAAAATTGATCCATCCGCACTGTACTCCTCCTTCATTCCGGAGTTCTGGCTACTTTTTACATTTTCTTTGATGCGAATTTTTGAAGTGCCCGGAAAGTAGGTAATTTGTTCACCAGACTTGGTATCGTATCCATTCACTTGAGCATAGTGACGCAGCACATGCTGTCGTGGCCCGTCAATTTCTTCTTCGAGCTTGTGGCCCTTAGAAAAAACAAAACGTTCCTTTTGCTTTTCGTTACCCCAATCACGCACGCAGCTCACCGTGCCATCAGACTTTTGCCGATCAGCCTCTTTATCCATATCCAAAGCGTTATCGCAGGTATAGGTCATGCCCGAATGGGCGAAGGAAGCAGATAAACTCAACAAAAAACCAAGCGTCCAATGTTGATAAATTTTATTTATTTTTTTCATATGGCAATGGCATTACGGTGATATTAAAGTGCATTTTTTAAAATACGAGAATTGTTATAGCGAACTTACTTGAAAGACTATCCTCAGTTGCACCATTCCCTGCTCCGCGAAGAAGATCGCGACTCGTTGCTCTAAGTACCGTTCGGGGTCAGGTGTAACCAACACGGCTCCTCCTTAGATAATTCTAAGTGTTCTCTAGCTAATACGGATGTAAGTATCGAATGTCTCTTTTGTGCCGTTTTGTCCCGTGAGATGATGCTCGGTTATTTAATCAACATTAAAATTTGCGTGTAATATTTCTACCTAACCAGTCATTGCAAGACGGAATTTTCTTGATCTTCTTAGCCCAACCATACAAATCGTAAATTAGGGATAATTTGACCAAGACAGGCGCATTGTTGATCGACCCGTGAATTTCTTTCTCTGCTAGAAACGGCCAACCAAAAACGAATTTAACACGGTCTCCATTAGCGAGTGTCAATAACATTACTTCGCTGGGTTCCCATGACTCCTTTGGACCCCAATAGGCATGAACACCACCATTCTTGATAATGTCCACCATATCTGCCACAAGTGGGGAATCACCAGTCACATATAAGCACTCCGATTGCTCGACTTGAGACTCCGTTTTTGCAGCTCGGCTTTCAGTAAAGGGCTGGATCATAGAAAGCGAAACAGACTTAACATTGGCGAAGGAGCTAATCAATTCTTGAAGATCAAGATTTGTTGCGCTCGCGTTAGTGTTCTGATTTTGTCTCTTTTCAACTGTATCGGCTTGGGTCGCCTGGCACCAAACAAATGAGCAAACCAATACGACTAAAAACGCATTTATTTTAGACTTTCCGAAAACTTGTGCTTTGTTCATAGATTCCTTATTTTTGGGAGTGAAATCTTTTGCTTCGACACCCACAGGCCGTCCTTTTGTTTTGTCGAAAAAGTTGGTGTATTCAACAAATATCAGCATTGTACCGATTGCTACCATAAGAAAAATCTAATTCATAATGGAGTCGGCGCAAGCGAATTTTAGAACTAATACAAATTAGTTGAAATCTGGATACGCAGAAGTTTTTATACAAAATACGCTCTTAGAGTGTCAACGTGCCACTTCTGCCAGATCCATTGCAAGACGGTTATGGCGCGCCATCACAACTGGTAAATTGATCGATGTCAAATTACCTTCTCGCACTACTACACGACCGTTGATGATGCTGTAATCAGTATTTGATGGCGTGCAAAAAACCAATGCAGCAACTGGATCATGCCATGCACCGGTAAAGTTAATTTGATCGAGATTGAAAAGTGCTATGTCGGCAGCCATACCGGGTTTTAGTGCGCCGATATCGTCCCGGTTCAGGACTTTGGCACCGCCGAGTGTGGCAATCTCTAATGCCTGACGAGCCGTCATCGCATCGGGACCAAATCCGACACGCTGCAACAAGATCGCTTGGCGAACTTCACCCAGCATATGTCCGGAATCGTTCGAGGCGCTACCGTCAACACCCAGGCCGACTGACATACCGGCATCAATCATTTTACGAACTGGCGCAATACCAGAGCCGAGCCGCATATTGGAACAAGGGCAATGTGCAACACCGGTGCCGGTGCGTGCAAACATCGCAATGCCGTCATCATCTAGCTGTACGCAATGCGCATGCCAGACATCATGACCAACCCAGCCGCAATCCTCTGCATATTCTGCTGGCGTCATATTAAATTTTTCGCGGCTATATGCAATATCGTTGATATTTTCCGCCAGATGCGTATGTAACGACACTCCATAGTTGCGGGCCATCAAGGCGGACTGTTTCATCAGTTCTCTCGATACCGAGAATGGCGAACAAGGTGCAACCACAATGCGTTGCATCGCAAAGCGCTCTTTGTCATGGTAAGTCTCGATTAAACGCTGCGTATCTTTCAGTATCGCAGATTCTGTTTCTACGACGCGATCTGGCGGCAAGCCACCTTTAGACTGTCCAACGCTCATCGAGCCACGCGCTGCATGAAAACGCATACCGATCTTCTGTGCAGATTCAATGCTGTCGTCTAACTTGCATCCATTGGGATAAATGTACAAGTGATCGCTGCTAGTCGTACAGCCGGATAAGATCAGCTCGGCCATCGCCGTCAAAGTTGAGACTTTTACCATCTCTGGCGTTAAGTTAGCCCAGATCGGATAAAGATTGGTCAGCCAGTTAAACAGCTCGCCATTTTGCGCTGCTGGAATCACGCGGGTCAGGCTTTGGTACATATGATGATGGGTATTGATCAGGCCAGGAATTACCACATGATGGCTGGCGTCAATCACTTCATCCGCCGTATCTGGCAAGTCCACAGTATGACCGACCTGCTCAATTATATGATCACGGATGAATACCCCACCATCAGCGATTTCTCGGCGCTCTGCATCCATTGTGACCAGAACGCGGGCATTTTTTATCAGTAGTGTTTTAGTCATAATGATGATCTGAACAATCGACAGACATTAATTCGCATTAGTCCAGCCGAGTCCAAGTTGAAGCTCAAGTCCATCACGATCCCGGATGAAAGTTTTTTCCCAATGACAGAGGCTGATTCAATAAAATTGTTTTTGGATCACGGCAAATAATCACTAGTACGACGATCGTTGCGACATACGGCAACATCGATAAAAATTCTGACGGTATTCCTAATCCAAAACCTTGTGCGAATAACTGCATCACAGTCACACCACCGAACAGATATGCGCCAAGCACAACGCGCAGCGGCTTCCAGGTTCCAAAAACGACTAACGCCAAAGCAATCCAGCCCTTACCTGCGGTCATACCCTCTACCCACATTGGTGTCTGCACCAGAGACAGATAAGCTCCGGCAATACCCGCCGTCGCACCACCAAACATCACGGCACAATAGCGTATCCAGATCACAGGATGACCAACTTCATGCGCGACGGTGGGTGACTCACCGATAGCACGTATTTTTAGGCCAGCATAGCTTTTGACCAGAAACCATTGAACTGCAATAAACAGCAAAATTGATCCATAGACCATGGCGTCATAGCTAAATAATAGTTTCCCAAGCACCGGTATGTCGGATAAGAAAGGGATGGGCAGTTTCTTTAAACCAGCGATCGGTGTACCGGCAAAATCATGCCCGACAAATGCAGATAATCCTATGCCAAATAAGGTAAGCGCCAATCCGGTAGCAACCTGATTTGCCTGCAAACTCAAGGTCAATACGGCAAATACCAGCGACATCAAAATACCCGCACAAGCGGCTGCGATAAAACCAATCACCGGACTGCCCGTCGCCAAGGTCGCGGCGAATCCTGCTACCGCACCGACCAGCATCATGCCCTCAATTCCCAAATTGAGAACGCCTGCCTTCTCGACTACGGTTTCACCTAATGCTGCATAAATCAAGGGGGTTGCCGCGGTTACTGTACTGGCAAAAATAGCGAGTAATGGAATATCAAAATTCATACTACCCCCTTACTAGCAGCGGACGGATTAACCGGCATACTGAGGTTGGGTGCATGCGGTGTATGAACTCTTTTCAATCTGAAGGTAATAAACAGATCGGCTGCCAACAAATAGAACAGTAACAAACCCTGAAACAAGCCAGTAATCGCCGAAGGCAACGCCATCTGCATTTGTGCCGACTCACCGCCCAGGTAAAGCAGCGACATCAGCAAGGAACCAAACACAATGCCAATCGGATGTAAGCGGCCTATCCAGGCCACGATAATTGCGGCGAAACCATATCCCGGTGATATCTGTGCCTGCAGCTGTCCAATCGGGCCGGCCACTTCACACATGCCCGCCAGACCAGCAGTCGCACCACTGATCATTAGTGCAACCCAAACATTACGCTTAATCGAAAATCCAGCATACGTCGCCGCTGCAGGTGCCAGTCCAGCTACCTGCATACGATAGCCCGCATACGTCTGACTAGAAAAAATCCAAGATGCAATCGCCAGCAATAATCCCAACACAAAACTCCAGTTGGTACGAGTACCTTCGACTAATAAGGGAATTAAGTACGCGTCAGCGAAGGTTTTCGATTGCGGAAAATTAAAACCTTGGGGATCGCGCCATGGACCATGAACTAGAAACGATAAAAATAACTGAGCAATATAAACCAACATCAAGGTCACCAGAATTTCGCTGGTATTAAAACGGTTCCGTAAAAATGCCGGTATCGCAGCCCATGCCATACCGCCCAGAGCACCAGCCAACAACATCAGCGGCAAACCCCAAGCGACGCTGGTATCTCCCAACCACAACGCGACACCGCCACTGGCAATCGCGCCCATCGTCAACTGGCCTTCTGCTCCGATATTCCAGACATTCGCGCGGAATCCTATTGCCAGACCAAGTGCGCACAATAATAAAGGTGATGCCTTCAATAATAATTCGCCAACGCCGTATATGTTCTCGACCGGTTTGATGAAGAAGACATAAAACGCTTGTTGCGGTGGTTTTCCAAGTGCAGTAAAAATTATGATGCCGGTAAGTAACATCGCCACCGCCGCAATCAGAGGTGATGCGATCTTCATCATGGAAGACGGCACAGGACGGCGCTCCAACTTAAACATATTAGGCAAAATGGCTCTCCTGATGATTGCTTGCTTGTCCGGCTATAAATGAAAGGCCTGACTGCGTAGACGAGCCGTCCATTCTCTTCGTCACTGCATCAAATTTGCCGCTCATCCAGTTTCCGATTTGTTCAATACTTGTATCGGCCAAAGGCAATGCCGGCGACAAACGTCCCTCAGCCAAAACGCAGATACGGTCGCTGATCGTGAACAATTCCTCCAGCTCTTCCGAGATGACTAGCAGGGCCACTCCTTGCTGTCGCAGATCCATCAGGGCTTGCCGTATCATCTGTGCAGCACCCACGTCCACGCCCCAGGTCGGCTGCGCGATTATCATCAATTTGGGATTGAGCATCGTCTCGCGTCCGACAATAAATTTTTGTAGATTGCCACCGGACAGACTAGAAGCAACAGCGCTGTCACCACCGCATTTGACTTTGAAGTGCGTAATAACTTCTTGTGTGAACTGACGAATCGCAGAATGACGTAAAAATCCATTCTTCACCATGCCATGCCGGGCGCCAGTTAATAATGCGTTGTGCAATAGACTCATGGCAGGCACCGCACCACGCCCTAAGCGCTCTTCAGGAACAAAGGTCAGGCCTAGGCGTCGTCGTTGTGCTGAATTCAGGCGTCCGGCATCTTGTCCAATAATGCTGATCATCTTACTTTGCGGGCTGAGAACTTCTCCCGACAACGCAGCTAATAATTCTTTTTGTCCATTACCAGAGATACCTGCAATCCCCAATATTTCTCCGCTTTTTACAGACAAGCTGATCGATTCCAGCGCGGTGCCAAAAGGATCAATCGTCGACATGGATAACTGGTTTAGCGCTAAACGCACTTCCCCTGTTTCTTGTGGGACTAAATGACATTCGGCCAGTTCGCCACCGATCATCATCCGTGCCAGACTGTCGTTGGTTTCTTGTTTAGGTACCGCAGTACCCGTGACACGACCGCCGCGCAGCACGGTTGCTGTGTCACATAATGCCCGGATCTCATCTAACTTATGGCTGATATACAAGATGCTGCACCCCTCTTTAGCCAATTGTCGCAACGTGTCAAACAAGATCAATACCGCCTGTGGAGTCAGCACGGATGTTGGTTCATCCATGATTAACAGCTTAGGCTCCAATAACAAGCAACGAACAATTTCTACCCTTTGCCGTTCGCCTACTGACATGCTATGTACTAGGCGGTAAGGGTCAATCGGTAATCCGTATTTGTCAGAGACTTCCGTAATCCTGGCGGCGAGCGATGCCGGTGCTGTCGGCACATCCATTGCAAGTGCAATATTCTCAGCAACCGTAAGGGTCTCAAATAAAGAAAAATGCTGAAACACCATTCCTATCCCCATACGTCGCGCTTGGGCGGGATTGGTGATATCCACATAGCGCCCCTCCCACAAAATCGTACCTTCATCGGGTTGGGTCACGCCATACACGATTTTCATCAAGGTACTTTTACCGGCACCGTTTTCGCCGAGTAAAGCGTGAATCTCTCCGGGCTGCACGGTCAGTGCGATATCGTCGTTTGCAACCACAGTAGGGTAGCGCGTGGTGATTCCAGTTAACACCAGACGAGGCGACTGTGTCGATGACGATATCGTCTGATCTGGCTGAATTGGCAGAGCCGTCGCAGGTAACTCAGGTGAAGCTGGCAAGTGATCCATAGCGTCCCGTTAAAGAGGAAGTAAATAGCAAAATCAACTGTCGCAATTGTCATGCCAAGCTCAGTCATTCCATATTGAGAAGTTCTTTGTATCGACATGCTGAGCATACAATCAGATGATGCAAATTGTCGACAATATTTCACTATATTGATAACAATTTTTACTTGTGTTGTAGTTAAAGCTGTTATATTTTCTGCTCATCATCACATCAATGATGAAAATAATATGAATAACAATCTCATGAGCTTAGCAGAACATAGCCATGCTCATTAGTTGACAGCGTGTCGCTAATCTTCCGATTTATGCATTAATGATGCACTAATAACGCACATTTATCTTCATTTAAGAGCAAATTTAATGCGCTCAGATTATCTGAATGACGTAAAACTGTTCCTCATTGGTGAGAAAATCCAAAAGAAGAGTGGCACATTTTTTGCTGACAAAGAAGTTGAAAATCGTCAACAAGCAAATCCGTTATTGTTGACAACTAAAACTATAACTGTCCATAAAACACTGAATAGTGAAAGATTTTTCGATTCTTAGCTGTGATCCAGTTCCATCCCAGTATCAAAAAACAATCAGACGGAAACAGATTCATTTTTAATCGTAAATCCTTATGGAGAGCATTATGTTGGCAACACCTTTAAAATCCCGAATTAACAAGACAATCGCTTGCGCAGTCACCCTACTGATGACCGGTATTGCGGCCAGTGAGGCCAACGCAGCGGATTGGAGTGACACCTCAATCGGCTACCGCTATGGTTCCAAATTTGCAGAGCCGTACAACCCCGAAGACATTTCAAAAAACATTTTCAATCTGACCCACGTCAGCGGATACAAATACGGCTCGAATTATTTCAATATTGATCTATTGCAGTCTGATAGCAAAGACAGCAATGCGCAAGAAGCCTATGTGGTGTACCGGAATACCCTAGATCTGGGTAAAGTCACTGGCAAGAGTCTGGGCTTCGGTCCGGTGCGCGGCGTTGGTATTACTGCAGGCTTTGACTGGAATACCAAGAACGATACCGGATATGCATCCAAAAAACGCATGCTCGTTGTCGGCCCGACACTGATGGTGGATGTGCCTGGATTTTTAGACGTCAGTCTGTTGTTACTGCAAGAAAGCAACTTTCCTATTGGTGTCACTAGCCGCTACACCTATGATCTCCATCCTATGCTAAGTGCCGCATGGGGTATTCCTATCAGCACAAGCGGATTCGCATTTGAAGGCTATATGAATTACATCGCCTCCAAAGGAAAAAATGAATATGGTGGCCCAACCTCCCCAGAGACGAATATTGATGCGATGATCATGTATGACGTTGGCACTGCGCTTGGAATCGGCAAAAATACGTTACGAGCTGGTTTTGAATATCAATACTGGCGCAACAAGTTCGGCAATCCATCGCAAGTCCCCGGCTCATTGGCAAAAACACCGATGGCAAGAGTTGAATATCATTTTTAAACGGACAAAGTTGAGAGAGCGACAGTTTCAAACTAGTTGCGCGAGCTTCATCCCGCAAGAAGTTTGAGACTTCACGCTTGATTTTTTTTAGTCGTATTTATTACACGTTTTATCTTATTGTGTTTGTCTGTACTTACCAGTCGTCCCCGTTGCTATCAGGGATTTATTCAAGACAAGGAGTTATCAATGTACCGTATCCGTACCGTAGTAACTGCCATCGCCGTGGCAAGCAGCTTAATGACAGGGGCTTCAGCCTTTGCTGCCGAACCGCTCAAGGTCGCTTTTGTATATCTGGGACCTGTCGGTGACGGCGGCTGGACATTCCAGCATGACCAAGGTCGTCTGGCTATTGAAAAAGAATTTGGCGCAAAAATCAAAACGACGTTTGTTGAAAACGTGCCAGAAACTGCTGATGCAGAACGCATCATCCGCCAGTTAGCTGTCGACGGCAACAAGCTGATTTTCACGACCTCATTCGGCTACATGGATCCGACGGTGAAAGTCGCAAAATTATTTCCTAAAGTCCACTTTGTCCATGCCACAGGCTATAAAACGACAGCTAACTTAGGCACTTATCAAACCCGCTTTTACGAAGGTGCCTACCTGCTCGGCATTATCGCGGGCAAGATGACCAAGTCGAATACTTTAGGCTTTGTCGGCTCCTTCCCAGTACCAGAAGTCGTACGCAATATCGACGCCTTTACCTTGGGTGCAAAAAGCGTCAATCCTAAAATAAAAACCAAAGTTGTCTGGGTCAACACCTGGTACGATCCGGGCAAAGAACGTCAGGCAGCCGAGACTCTGGTGGCACAGGGCGCCGATATGCTGGCACAAAATACGGACTCACCAGCAGTGGTGCAAGTAGCGGAAGAAAAAGGCGTGCATGCTTTTGGCTGGGACACCGATATGGCGAAATATGGCCCTAAAGCCCAACTGTCTGCGAACACGGAAAATTGGGGTGTGTATTACAGCCAGGAAGTCAAACGTGAGTTGGCCGGCACCTGGAAACCTGAACAAACTTTTTGGGGCATCAAAGAAAATCTCGTCGTTCTTTCGCCCTTAAATGCCTCAGTACCAGCAGACGTTGCCAAGCTATTCAACGAGAAAAAACAGGCGATTGTCGATGGAAAGTTGCTGCCATTTGGCGGTCCGTTAAAAGACAATACCGGCAAAGTCAAAGTGGCTGCTAATGCTGAATTGCCGATGGGAGAACTGCTAGGTATCAATTGGCTGGTCGAAGGCGTAGAGGGATCGCTGCCTAAGTAATATCAAGTTCTTTAAGTTCATCAAATTCTATTAAAGACTTTGCCAGAGTTGATTCTGGCAAAGTTACCGCTTCTCTCCGCTAACATTCACTACGCTTCAATATCAAGTTATCTGGTTAGCTGACGTCTTTGTAGCGTGATCGTTGGTACGATCACTTGTAATCCATCAAGCTTAAATATACTGACTATTTGCGCTAATCCGGCTGCCTGCTCTTGCAGCGATGCAGCCGCCGCTGCCGCTTCTTCCACCAAGGCGGCATTTTGTTGTGTCACTGTATCCATCTCAGAAATCGCCTGATTGATTTGCTCAATACCGGTCTCTTGCTCTTGTCCCGCTGAGGTAATTTCGCCCATGATGTCAGTAACACGCTTGACGCTGGCAACGATTTCTTCCATCGTATCGCCAGCTTGCGCCACTAACTTACTACCGATTTCTACCTTCTCCACTGAATCACCAATCAAGGTTTTAATCTCTTTGGCGGCGCTGGCAGAACGTTGTGCAAGGTTGCGTACCTCTGCCGCGACGACAGCAAAACCACGTCCTTGTTCGCCAGCGCGTGCGGCCTCTACCGCGGCGTTCAGGGCCAAGATATTGGTTTGGAAAGCAATACTGTCAATCACGCTAATAATGTCGACGATTTTTTTGGACGACTCATTAATCGAGCCCATGGTTTCTACTACCTGAGAAACAACCTGTCCGCCCTTCACCGCAACGCCAGAAGCAGAAACCGCAAGCTGATTTGCCTGACGAGCATTATCGCCATTTTGTTTGACGGTAGAAGTTAACTCCTCCATAGAAGAAGCTGTTTCTTCCAGTGAACTTGCCTGTTGTTCAGTACGTGAGGATAAATCCAGATTGCCGCTAGCAATCTGGCTAGAAGCAGTCGCAATAGTGTCGGTACCAGAGCGCACGTGACCGACGATTTTTTGCAAACTAAAGTTCATGTCTTGTAAGGCTTGCAGCAACTGACCTGTCTCATCTTTAGAATCAACCACAATGGTGCTGGTTAAATCGCCGTCCGCGACTTTGCGGGCAACCACGACAGCATCATTTAAAGGTCGGGTAATACTGCGCGTCACGAACGCGCCCAATAAAACACTAACAATCGCAGCGATAATTGACAAGGCTAAAATAAGCAGCCGCGTCTCAGACGCACTTACTTCTGTCTCTTTACCAGAAGTCTCCATCAATTGGTTTTGAAACACCAAGACTTTATCGAGTGCGTCGAAATAAGCCCTCTGAATAGGACGAACATCGCTATATAAGAATGCAGTTGCCTCTTCTTTTTTACCGTCTTTTGCCAGGACAAGAAACGCTGCTCTTGATGAGATAAATTTAGTCCTCACTTCTAATACAACTTTGAGATTTTCTCGTCCTTTTTCTGATGTAATTAGTTTTTCTAATTTGGAAATCGCGTCACCAATAATGGCACTACTCTCATCGATATTGGCATATTCTTTTTTTATTGGCTCAGCGTCAGTCATTAGCAAAATATTGCGCATATTGCGAGCGGTTTCATTTAGCTCGTCTTTAACTGTATGGACTAACACCGTCTTTGGATAACGATCATTGTTGACCAAATCAATATCTGCGACCAAAGCGTTTACACGTGTATAGGAAAGCGCCGCTAATACCAGCATCAATACAATGACGGCTCCAAAGCTGATGGCTAGTCTTTGACCAATTTTTAGATTTTTGAAATTCATTTTTGTCCCCTGCGATGATTAAAGTATTTCTGTTCAAACTCTATTTTGCGGCTCATAGAACTTGCAGAATAGTTTTTACAACAGTAAGGCTGGTGATAGTCTGAATGAAACCGCTGCCATCTCGTTCTCATCTATCAATCATAAAGATCATACAAAATGAGATGATCTCAGATGCTTTGAGAGGTACTGAAGATCTTAAAACTAGACGATGTGACGAATATCTTACAAACACCCTAATCAGAAAAAGTAGGGGGGGAATTTAACGATGTATCCCCAGACTCAGTTCGCTTTTTATATCGACTTGTGGTGCCGATAAAGCAATCTAAGATTTATTTTTTATTAAATTAAATATAACGAGATCTTTGCACGATAAAAAGCCAAGCAGAGTGTTTACCTCAAATGAGACAATAGCAACAGGATAAATTTAAAGAGTGGCAATCATGGCGTGGA